>NZ_JBSHDN010000101.1:0-21923 GCF_053616335.1 Nocardiopsis sp. NPDC055824 | reverse complement strand
CCGCCGAACGGTGGCGCGCCCCGGGGGTGTGGACGCGGCGGCCCCGGGAAGGGGCACCGACAGCGGCACGGTTCCCCGCGCCGCCGGCCCCGGGCCACGGGAAGGGGAGTCCATGGACCACGCGAGCGAACGGACCGGAGACGCACCGCCGGAGGCGGGGCCCCCGCGCCCGGCCGCGCGCGCCTCCAGGAGAACGCCCGGCCCGAGCAAGGCCGAGCTGGAGGCGGCACGCGGCAGAGTGGTCCCGGACGTGGTGAGGGACGGCCTCGACGTGCTCTTCTGCGGTATCAACCCCGGTCTGACCGCGGGCGCGGTCGGACACCACTTCGCCAAGCCGGGCACGCGCTTCTGGCCCTCCCTGCACGGTTCCGGCTTCACCCCCCGGCGGCTCCGGCCCGACGAGGAGGAGGAGTTCCTGGCCCTGGGCCTGGGGATCACCAACTTCGTGGAGCGGGCCACGGCCCAGGCCGAGGAGCTGGGCAGGGAGGAGATCGTCGAGGGCGGGAAGAGGCTCCGGGCCAAGGTCCTGCGCAGGCGGCCCCGGTGGCTGGCCGTCCTGGGGATCACCGCCTACCGGGAGGCCTTCGGCGACCGCCGCGCGGCGGTGGGGCCCCAGGACATGTCGATCGGCGACACCCGGGTGTGGCTGCTGCCCAACCCCAGCGGCCGGAACGCGCACTGGCTGCTGGGGCCGCTCACCGAGGAGTTCGCCCGTCTGCGGCGCGCCGCCGGGCTCCCGGACCGGAACCCCGACCGGGACTGACGGGTGCTGCGGGGGCACGGCGCACCGGCGGGGCGGTGCCGGACCCCGGGTACGGAGGGGCCCGCCACCGCCGCAGAGGCCCTGGCGCGCCCGCGGTGCCGGGACGCGGGGGGCGGGGGCTCGGGCCGCCCCGGCGCACGCGGCCCCGGGACGGCCGCCGGAACGCGGCCCGCGGCTCAGCGGGGCCCGCCGCTCCCCCGCTTCGGCGGCAGGGGGACGAACGCGCTGGTGCGCCGGGCGTAGTCGGCCCAGCCGGGCCGTACCGCCATGTGCTCGTCCAGCAGGCGCTGTCCCGACCCGCGGGTGAGGAGGTAGGTCATCACCAGCGGCGCGGGCAGCGTGAGCAGCACCCACCACGAGCCGTCCAGGGCGACCAGGAACAGCCCCCACCACACGCAGGCGTCGCCGAAGTAGTTGGGGTGGCGCGTCCACGCCCACAGTCCCCGGTCCATGATCCGACCCCGGTTGGCCGGGTCGCGCTTGAACCGGGCCAGCTGGGCGTCGCCGACCGACTCGAACACGAACCCCGCCAGCCACACGAGCACGCCGAGGGCGGCGAGCGGGCCGAGCGGGGCGGTGGTGTGCGCGGCCGCCTGGACCGGCAGGGCGACCAACAGGACCAGGGCGCCCTGGAGGAGGTAGACGATCCGCAGGGCGTACAGGCGCGGGTTGCCGGGGGCCCGGGAGAGCAGGCGCTCGTAGCGCGGGTCCTCTCCCTTGCCCCGGCCCCGCCGGCCGATGTGGACGGCCAGGCGCACGCCCCACACGGCGGTGAGCCCGAACAGGAGCCAGACGCGGACCGGGTCGCCGGTCGCGGTCAGGACACAGGCCGCCGCGACCAGGACGAACGCCGCCCCCCAGGCCGCGTCCACGACGCTGTGCCGCCCCACGCGCAGGCCGACGGCGAAGGTCGCGAGCATGAGCGCGGCCACGGCCGCGGCGGACACGGCCAGGGTGGGGAGGAGCGCGGCGGCGCTCACCGGGCGCCCCCGCAGGGCTCCCCGGCCCCGGCCGTCCCACCGGAACCGGCGGGACGGCAGGCCCCCTGCGCGCGGGCGTGCCCGGAGGGGGACGGGGTGCGGCCGGGCCGTACGGCGAGGACCTGGTCCACGCCCATGCGCCCCTCCTCGAAGGCCAGCGCTCCCCCGGCCAGGTAGAGCCGCCACACGCGCGCCGACTCGGCGCCCACCAGGTCCACCAGCTCCCCGTGGCGGCGCTCCAGCTCGGCGGACCAGGCGCGGGCGGTGCGCACGTAGTGCTCGCGCATGGCCCGCACGCCCCGCACCTCCAGCCCGGCGTCCTCCAGCAGGCCGACCGTCTCCCCGACCGGACGCATGTGCATGTCGGGGGCGATGTAGCGCTCGATGAACGGGCCCCCTCCTGGGTGCCTGCCGCGCCGGGACATCTGCTGGAGGAGCAGGCGCCCGCCTGGCCGCAGCCGCGCGCGCAGGGCGCGGGCGAAGGACGCGTACCCGTCGCGCCCCACGTGCTCGCCCATCTCGATGGAGGCGACGGCGTCGAAGCCCGTGTCGTCCACGTCCCCGTAGTGCTGGAGCCGGACCTCGACCAGGCCGTCGAGCCCCTCCGCGCGGGCGCGGTCGGCGACGTGGTCGCGCTGGCGGGCGGACAGGGTGACGGCGGTGACCGCCGCCCCGTGGTGCCGGGCGGCGTACAGGGCGAGGGAGCCCCAGCCGCAGCCGACGTCGAGGAGGCGGTCGCCCTCGGACAGGCCGAGTTCGGAGCACACCAGGGCGAGTTTGTCCCGCTGGGCGTCGGCGAGGGTGTAGCCGGGGTCGTCGCTGGTCCAGTAGGCGCACGAGTAGGCCATGGACTCGTCCAGGAGGAGTTCGTACAGGTCGTTGCCGGCGTCGTAGTGGTGGGCGATGGCGGCCGCGTCGCGTGCGCGCGAGTGGCGGCGCCCCCTCAGCGCGGCCTCGGCGGAGGGCGCGGGCGGGGGCGGACCGACCACGCCCAGGGCCACGAGCGCGCGGGCTGCCCTGGCGGCCTCCACCGGCCCGGGCAGGGAGGTCCCGTGGCGGGCGACGCTCGCCCAGGCGCGGCGCAGCCCGTCGGTGAGGTCGCCCTCGACGTCGAGCGAGCCGGTGACGTAGGCGCGCGCGAGTCCGAGTTCTCCGGGGCGGGCCAGGACGTGGCGCACGGCGTCGCGGTCGCGCAGGACCACGCGCGGCGCGTCGGCGGGTCCGGCCTCGCTGCCGTCCCAGGCGCGCAGCCGGACGGGCATGCCCCCGTTGAACAGGCCGGCGACGAGGGGCGCGAGGAAGTGGGCGGCGCCGCGCGGGGCGGAGGTCCCCGCCCCCGGTCCCCCCGCCGCACCGGGCGCCGGGACGGTCGCCGCGGTCGTGCCGACAGGGTCGGTGGTCGCGGTGGTGGTATCGGTGGTCACCGGGCACGCTCCATGATGATCTGCTCGACGTCGATGATCCCGGACAGGAATCCGGCCTCGCAGTAGGCGAGGTAGAAGAACCACATGCGGCGGAAGGTGTCGTCGAAGCCGAGTTCGCGGACCCTGTCCGCCGCTCCGTCGAAGCTCTCCCGCCACACGCGCAGGGTGTCGGCGTAGTCGCGGCCGAAGGACAGCCGGTCGACGACCGCGAGGGAGGTGCGGGCCCGCAGCTGCTCATGGACGGCGGTGACCGAGGGGATGAGCCCGCCGGGGAAGACGTACTTGTGCATCCAGGTGTAGGAGCCGCGCGAGGCCCGCATCATGCCGTGCTCCATGGTGATGCTCTGGAGGGCCACCCGGCCCCCGGGCCGGACCAGCCGGTCCAGGGCCGCGAAGTAGACCGGCCAGTAGCGTTCGCCGACGGCCTCGACCATCTCCACACTGACGACGGCGTCGTGGACGCCCCGCACGTCGCGGTAGTCGCACAGTTCGACCTCGACCAGGTCGGCGACCCCGGCGTCGGCGACGCGGGCGCGCGCCAGGTCGCGCTGTTCGGCGGAGAGGGTGACGGTGGTGACGCGGGCGCCCCGGCGGGCGGCCCGGATCGCGAGCTCGCCCCAGCCGGTGCCGATCTCCAGCAGGCGGGTGCCCGCGGTGACCCGGGCGCCGTCCAGCAGGCGGTCGATCTTGCGCTCCTGGGCCCGGGCGAGCGTCTCCCGGTCGCGCGGCTCGTCCCCGGCGAACAGGCCGGACGAGTAGGTCATCGTCCGGTCCAGGAAGACCGCGAACAGGTCGTTGGACAGGTCGTAGTGGTGGCTGATGTGGCGGCGCGCGCCCGCCCGGGTGTTGCGGTCCGAGGGGGGCCGCCGCGGCAGGGTGACGTGGCGCAGCGGCTGGAGGGGCCGCGGCACGAGGTTCGCGTAGTCCCCCGCCAGGCGGGTGAGCAGGGCGACGGGGTCGGGCGAGTCCCACTCGCCCGCCATGTAGGACTCCCCGAAGCCGATGAGTCCGCCGGCGGCCAGGCGCCGGTGGAAGGCGTCCGGGTCGCGCAGCCACAGGACCGGGGCCCCGGCGCGGTCACCCCCCGGGTCCGGGCCGGGGTCCTCGGGCCCGGTGTGCACGCGGACGCCCGCGCGCGCGGCGGCGTACCCGGTGAGGGCGCGGGCCGCGAGGGCGCGCAGGGGGACGCCGGGGACCCGGGCCACGTCGGGCCATCTGCGGGCGTCCAGGGCCTGCGGCGTGTGGGGACTGGTCGTGGTCATGACCGTGCTGCCTTCCGTTCCTCTGTGCTGGGCGGCGGCCCGTCGGGGCGGGGCCGGACGGGCAGGCCGCGCAAGTGGAGTGCGACGCCCTGGACGCGGATGCGCAGGGCTCCGACCAGGGGTGCGAGGGGGTACCGCAGCGCCCGCAGGAGCAGGGACGCGGCGGTGGCGGGGCGCCGGACGCCGTGCACGGAGGCCGCGAAGGGGGGCCGGCCCTCGCGGTGCAGGGCGATGGTGAGGGCGAGTCGCGCGCCCGGTTCGGGGAGGCTGACGCGGTAGTGGCCGTCGACGTCGTTGAACGGCGACACGTACAGCGCCTTGCCGGTCCGCGCACGGCCGCGCCCGTCCACCTCCAGCAGGTAGCGGTGGCGTCCGCCGTAGGTGTTGTGGACCTCGGCGACGACGCGGGCGAGGCGGCCGTCGCGGTGGTGGCACCAGTAGACGGTCAGGGGGTTGAACACGTGGCCGAGGACCCGGGCGTGGGCGAGCATGAGCACGCGTCCGCCCTCCAGGTCGACGCCGTGCTCGGCGAGGTAGCCGTCGATGTCCGCGCGCGGCGGCCCTGCGGGGGCGCCCCCGGCCGGTCCGTGGTCGGCGGCGCGGAACCCGGCCAGGAGGCGCAGCGGCAGCGGCGGGCGCGGCAGGTCGTCCAGGTCGACCAGCCAGTAGTAGGTGCGGTGGGCGAAGGCGTTGCGCACGGGTTCGACGCGCACGTGGCGCACGGTCGCCTCGTACAGGGCGGGCGCGGGTGCGGGCCTCACCAGAGGGTCCCCAGGGAGGCGGCGGCCCGGACGCCCGACGCGCAGCCGTCCTCGTGGAAGCCCCAGCCGTGGTGGGCGCCGGCGAACGCGACCACGCCGTCGTCGAGTTCCGGCAGCCGGCGCTGCGCGGCCAGGGAGGCGGGCGTGTAGACGGGGTGGGCGTAGTCGGCGGCGGCCACGACCCGGGCGGGGTCGACCCTGTCGGTCCCGTTGAGGGTGACCACGTACTGGTCGGCGGCGTCCAGGCCCTGGAGCCGGTTCATGTGGTAGCTGACCCGCACGGGGTCCCGGTCGGGTTCGCAGGAGGCGAGCCGGTGGTTCCAGCTGGCCCAGGTGGAGCGGTCGCGGGGCAGCACGGAGGTGTCGGTGTGCAGCAGGGTCGGGTTGCGGGAGTAGCCGAAGGCCCCCAGGACCTCGCGCTCGGCGTCGGTGGGGCGTTCGAGCAGGGCGAGGGCCTGGTCGGCGTGGGTGGCGACGACCGCCGCGTCGAAGTCGAGGGTGTCGGTGGGGGTGCGCAGGCGCACGCCGTCGGCGGTGCGGGCCAGGGAGCGGACGGGGCTGCCGGTGCGCACCGCGTGCAGGTTCCCGGCGATGCGCTCGACGTAGGAGCCGGAGCCGCCCACGACGGTGCGCCAGCGGGGCGAGCCCCACACGCCGAGCATCCCGTGGTTGGCGAGGAAGGCGAAGAGGTAACGGGCGGGGTAGTCGGTGGCGGCGCCGGGCGGGCACGACCAGACCGCCGAGACCAGGGGGAGGAGGAAGTGGGCCCTCATGTACGGGCTGAACCCGTGCCGGTGGACGAACTCGCCGAGCGTGGGCTCGTCCGTGCCCGGCCGCGCCCCGGGCGGGAGCGTGCCGGGCGGGAGCGTGCCGGGCGGGAGCGTGCCGGAGGAGGGGGTCCGGCGGCCCGCCGGGCGGCGGACCCCGCGTGTGCCCCGCCCGGCCCCCCGCACGCGCGTCCCGGCGGTTGCACCGCCGTGCGCGGCCCTCTCCCCCTCGTCGGCGCCGTCCGGGGCGGAGGCCAGCAGGCCCCGGGCGGCGCGGTGGAAGCGGGGGATCTCGGCGAGCATCCGCAGGTAGGCGGGGCCGCGGCGGGAGCGGTTGGGCAGCATGGCGCGCAGCCCGCGCGCACCCGCGTACTCCAGGCCGCAGCCGTCGCAGCTGACCGACATGCTCATCTCGGTGGGCTGCGTGCGCACGCCGAGTTCGTCGAACAGGCGCAGCAGACGGGGGTAGGTCCGGCGGTTGTGCACGATGAAGCCGCTGTCGATCCGGAGCTCCCCGCCGCCCGCGTCGGCCACCCGGTGGGTGTGGGCGTGCCCGCCCAGGCGGTCGTCGGCCTCCAGCAGGGTGACGTCGTCGTCCCGGTTCAGGATGTGCGCCGCCGTCAGTCCGGCGACCCCCGACCCGATGACGGCGACGCGGCGCCGCCGGAGGGTGTGCTGCCCTGTGCCCATGCGTCCTCACTCACGTGTGCGATGTGGTGTGGGTGATTCGGCGCGGACGGGACCGCGGATTGGTCCGGATGGCGATGAAATGGGGTCGGGGCGTGGCCGGGGGGCGACAGGCCCGGCACGGGCACGGCCGGCGGCGAGGAGCGTGCGACCGGGCCGCGCGTGCGGCACGGACACGGTCGGGGCGGGGGCGTGTGCCCGGACGGAGCCCGGCCGGACCGCTGTCGCGCGGGGCGGGCCGCGCCGGCCGCCCCCTGTGGGAAGCCCGCGGGGCGCGCACCGGGGGACGCGGGGCCGGTCCCCGGCGTGGCACCGGCAGGTCGGGCCCCGTGAAACAGGACACCTCCGAGCGGGGGTTCCCGCGCCGACCGGCGGGGACGGAACCGGTGCGCGGGCGGTCCGCATCCCCGGTCACCACGGCGTCCTCCCGACCGCGGGGACCCCGGGTCCGGCCCCGCGCGGCCCCTCCCCGCGGTCGGACGCCGGGCGCGCCCTTATGGACATCTCACCCCTCGCACACCACTCTGGGGCCATGAGGCTTCTGAGGCGTCTACAGACGACGGACAAGAGGATCTACGACCGGGTGACCGGGATGGGGATGCCACTTCTGGACCCGTACACGCCCAAGTTCGTCCAGGCCACCGACAACATGGCCCCCTGGTTCGTGATATCGGCGACCCTGGCGGTCAGCGGCGGGCCGCGCCTGCGGCGCACGGCGCTGCGGGCGATCATCGCCGCCGGGACCGCCAACGGGGTCTCCGCCGTGGTCAAGCAGCTCACCAGGAGGATCCGCCCGGACAACTCCGCGGTGCCGAAGGCGCGCACGCCCTACAAGCACTACGGCAGCTCGTCGTTCCCCTCCGGGCACACCGCGGCCGCGGTCGCGTTCGCGGGCGGGGTCATGGCGGACGCGCCCCGGCCGCTGTCGGCGCTGGCCGCGCTCCTCGCGAGCGGGGTGGCGTTCTCCCGCGTGCACAGCGGCGTCCACTACCCGGGGGACGTCCTGGGCGGGATAGCCATCGGGACAGGCGCGGCGATGCTGGCGCGCAAGATGCTCCCGGCCCGGCCCGAACTGGTCTTCGGCGCCCACGCGGTGGCCGACGGCGTGGCGGACGTGGACTCCGAGGGCTCCGGGACGACCGTGGTGGTCAACCCGCGCTCCGCCGCGGGCGCGGTGCCGGGACTGAGCAGCGCCGACGTCACCAGCCGGGTCGCCCGGGCCCTGCCCAAGGCGCGGATCATCCCGATGTCGGCGGACGACGACGTCTCCGCCGTCCTGGACGAGGCCGCGCGGACCTCGGACGTCCTGGCGATCGCGGGGGGCGACGGCACGGTCAACGCCGCGGCCAAGGCGGCGCTCGACCACGGGCGCCCGCTGCTGGTGCTCCCGACCGGCACCCTCAACAACTTCGCCCGCACGCTGGGGCTGACGTCGGTCGACATCGCGTTGCGGGCCTTCTCCGACGGGCGGCTGGCCCGGGTGGACGTGGGCGAGGTGGACGGGAGGATCTTCCTCAACACCGCGTCGTTCGGCTCCTACCCGCGCATGGTGGAACGGCGGGACGCGTGGGCAGGCCGGATCGGCAAGTGGCCCGCGTTCGCGCTGGCCCTGTGGCAGGACCTGTGGGAGGTGAACCCGACCCCGGCGCTCGTGGACGGGCGCCCGACCCTGGTGTGGTGGGCGTTCGTGGGCAACGGGCGCTACCGCACGCACGCCCGGGTGCCCGCCCTGCGCGAGCGGCTCGACGACGGGTGCCTGGACGTGCGGGTGCTCAGCGCGCGGGAGCCGTTCCCCCGTCTGCGCGCCCTCGCGGACGTCCTCCTCGGAGAGATCACGCAGCGCGACGGCTACGTGGAGCGGCTGACCACCGGGCTCACCCTGTCGATCCCCTCCGAGCCGAGGCTGCTCGCCGTGGACGGCGAGGTGCTGGAGGGCTCGGAGAACGTCCGTTTCACCAAGCGGCCGGGGGCACTGCAGGTGTTCGTGCCCGCCATGGGCTCGGGGGCCTGACCGGGCCCCGCCCCGGGGGCGGCCCCGTCAGCGGCGACGGCGGGAGCCGCACCGGTCGGCGTCGGAGTCGCAGTCCAGGAGCAGGCTCAGCCCTGCGCCCAGGAGCCAGGAGTCCTTGGCCAGGGGGAGCCCGTCCTGCGTGGGACGCAGGCTCTGGGGACGGCGCATGCCCGGGGTGCGCAGATACAGGCCGAGGAGGGACGCCCCGAACGCAGTGAGGCCGGCGCCCGCGAGGCGGCTGGGCACGACCGGGAGGAGCAGGGCGGTGCCCAGGGCGATCTCCCCGGCGGACAGCAGCCGCACGAACGTGGTGGGGTCGACCTTGCTCAGGAAGGGGTAGGTCCCGACCGCCATGCCGTGCATGCCCTCGGCCGCCTCCCCCTCGACGCCGCGCTTGTCCAGCCCGGAGTTGAGGATGAACGCCCCCGTGATGATCCGCAGGGGCAGGTCGCGTGTCTTGAAGGGCAGCTGCATGGTCTCTCCGTGCCTGGTGGGATGAGTTACCTTCAGTCACGAAAATGCTACCCATCGCCGGACGCGGTGGCGGGGACGACCCGCCGGGGCGCGGGACCCGCGCCTGTCGGCCCGGCGGGCCCCGCCGGGCCGGGGTGTCCGCGCGATCGGCCCCGTGCCGCCGCCCCGACGGGCCCCGGGAAAGGGGCGCGCACGGGCCCGGACCGCGTGCCCACGGACCCCGGGCTCCCCGGGGGCCACGGCCTCGCACGGTGACCGGGCCGGGGCGCCGCCCCCGACGTCGTAGGGGCGCACACCCGGGGACCCCGGGTCAGGAGTTCTCCCGGGGACGCCAGGTTCTTCCGCGTCCCGCCTTCTTGGGCTTGCGGAGCAGGGGCCGGGACGACTTGCCCTCGTCCGGCTCCCCGCCCTCGGCGTCCGTCGCCGGGTTCTCGGCGCCGGCTCCGGCACGGGCGGTGGCGTTCTTGCGCTCCGCCCTCTTCAGCCTCTCCAGGCGCTCCGCCCTGCTGGTGACGGCGTCGGCACGGGCCGCCCCGGACTTCGCCGCGCGCTGGGCGCGGGCGAGCGCCCGTTCGGGACGCGCGGACTGCTCGGGGGCGGCGGGCGGCTCGGACCGCCCGACCTGGGCGGTCGGGGCAGCAGGGGCGGCCGGGGTGGGCGCGCCCCCGTCCGGCCTCGGGCGGCGGGACCGGACGGCGCGTTTGGCGGCCTTGCGGAGGGGGGCGGGTTCCTCCTCGGGGGCCTGCTCCTGCTGGGGAGGCGCCGTGTGCTTCTTCTGGGCGGGGCGCTCCGCGCGGGCCGGGGAGGCGACCACCGACGGGACCGTGCCCGTGCTCGGACGCCCGGGAGCGGGCCGCACGGCGACGGGCTCCTCCGAGGGGGCGGACCGCGCGGGCGCGCCCCCCTGCGGTGCGGCGGACTCGGGGACGGTCTCCTCGGCCGCACGCTCCCGGGATGCGCCGCCCCCGGACGGGGACAGCTCGGAGGCGTACTGCTCGGCGGAGGGCCGTCGGGGTTCGGCCGCCACGGGAGCGGGCTCCTCCGTGGTGGACGCCTCCGGGGCGGGCTCCTCCGGCGCACGCTGTGCGGACACCGGTTCCCCGGGGGCGGCCTCCCGCCGAGCGGGTTCGGAGGTGACGGGCCCGGCGGCCGGGGACGGTTCCGCCACGGCCTCCGGGGACACCGGAGTCTCCGGGACCGCCTGTGTGGAAGCGGACGGCTCGGGGGCAGCCTCCTCCTCGGCGGCCGGGGACGCGACATCCGTCCGTGCGGCGTCCACGCGGTCGGACGCGGTCGGCTCCGGAACGGTCGGCTCGGACGCGGCCTTACGGGCTTCCGGCTCCTCGGACACCGGCGCCACGGCGGCGGACGGCTCGGGGACCGCCTCCGCGGGAGCGGAGAACTCGGACGGAACCGGTCGCGCCGCGGTCTCCTCGGCGGCGGAACGATCCGACCGGGCGCCCGACTGCGCGGCATCCGCCGACACGGCCCCGGGCCGCGCCTCGTCCGTCAACGCGGTCTCGGACCACGCGGCGGCGGACGGCTCGGACACGGACGGGACGGCGTCGGCCTGCTCGGTCTCGGTCCGTGCGGTGTCGGCCTTCCTGGCCGCGCGCGTCTCGCTCTCCCAGAAGTCGGTGTTCCAGACGTCGACGTCCCAGAACCCCTCCTCCGCGACGTCGGCCTCCTTGGCCCTCCTGGTCTTCGCGGCCTTAGCGGCCTTCGTGGCCTTCGTGGCCTTTCCAGCCTTGCGGTCCGCCTTCTCACTCACGGGCGCCCCGGTCGGCTCCGTCGTGCCAACCGCCTCGAACGTCTCGGTCGCCTCGGTCAGCTCGACCGCCTGGGTCGTCTCGACCGTCTCGACCGTCTCGGCGGGCTCGGTCACCTCAGCCGTCCCGGTCACCTCAGCCGTCTCGGCGGACTCGGCCGACGCGGAGACAGCCTGCTCCCCCAGGGCGCCGAGGAACGGCTCGGCGAAGGCACCGGCCTCCTCCACCGTCTCCACCGTCTCCGCCGGGGCGGCCTCCTGGCTCTGCACCCGATCCTCGGCCTTCTCCACGGCGGGCGAGGAGTGGCGGTAGGCGCGGACGGCGTCCATGACCTCCTCGGCGGTCGCACCGGGCCAGGAGCAGTGGAAGACCGGGTTGAGCGGCGGACTGGTCTCGGTGATGAGGCCGTCCTCCTCGATGACGCAGCTGCCGCCGAGCGGCCAGCGGCCCAGGATCACGGCCGTGATGCCCTGGTGCTGGCCGTGCAGCAGCAGGCCCGACAGCGCGGTCTCGTGCTCGGAACCGGGCGCGGTCACCAGGGCCAGGGGGCTGTCCGGCCGCGGTTCCCGGTCCTCGGCGATCCGGTGCAGCTCGTGCTGGAGGACGGTCAGGGCCTCCTCCATCGTGCCGACCATCCGCACGGGTTCGCAGGGGTGCGCGCGCAGCAGGTCGCGGCCCCGCTCGCCCACCAGCCGGGCGGCGTCGGCCTCGGTGAGCAGCACGCGCACGGAGTTGTGGTCGAGGCGGTCGAGCGCGTTGACGATGAGGCGCCGGGCGGCCCCGGCGGCGCCCGGACCGGTGATCCCGAGACCGGGCACGTGGTCGAGTTCCACCGTCACGCGCTCGTCGATGTCCTCCCCGGGGGTGGGCCGGGGAGGGCCGGCGGTCAGGGCCAGGCGGCGGGACGCCCTCGGCAGGCGGGGCAGGCTCAGGTTCACGCTGGGCATGCGGACGCCGCGCTTGCCCAGCAGGTATCCCCCGGCCAGGCCGGCGAACGCCACGGCTCCGGTGACTGCGCCGTCGGGGATCTCCACGACCAGCACCTCGCGGCCGTCCTCGGCGGCGGCCTCGGCAGCGGCGGCGGCCGCCGCCTCCACCGGGTCGTCCTCCTCGGCGGCGTCAGCGGCTTCCCCTGCCCCGGCAGCGGCGGCAGGCTCCTCGGCCTCGGCCGCCGCCATCACACGGGACTGGAGGGAGGTCGGCTGCGGGACGACGGTGTAGGTGACCTCGGCCCTGCGCTGGGCGGCGGCGCCGCCCTCGCGTGGCTGCTCGGAGCCGACGCCGTCCACCGTCATCTCCGGGGCGTCCTCGCCCAGGGCCTCGTCGAGGTGGTCGGCGACCGCCTGGGCCCGGCGCTCGGACAGCTCCTGGTTCGCCTGGACTGTCCCGGTGGGATCGGTGTGACCGGTGATGCGCACGGGCGTCTCGGTGTCGCCGTAGGAGTCGATCATGTCCACGACGGGCGCGAGGTCGTCACGCATCTGCTCGGTGAGCTCGGCCGAGCCGACGCCGAAGCCGGAGACGGTGCGCACCCTCTCCACGGGCTGGGCGGACGGGGCCTCCTCGGGGGCGGACGGCGCGTCGCCGTCCCGCTCCCCGTCCGCCTCCTGGTCGTCCTGTGTGGTGACCGCGTCGGCGAACGCCGTGGCCGGGGCGAGCGCCACGGTGCCCACGGCAGCGGCGGCCACCACCTGGAGCGGACCCAGGGGGCGCAGCCTCCGGGGCAGGCCGCGCAGGCGGGCCACGGTCTCCACGGCCAGCCCGGCCGTGTACAGGCCCCACAGTACCCAGAGCACGCTGATGAGCAGTGCGGTGAACACGCCCGGTGGCAGACGCCAGCCGCGCAGGTGGGCCGCGGCCACGGCCCAGGAGTCCGGCAGCTCCGGCCAGGGCAGGTGCCACAGGAGCAGGTAGGGGATGCCGAGCAGGATCGCCGCTGCGAGCAGGAGTGCGCTCAGCCGTCGGATCTGGGACATGTCCGCCTCACTGGAGCTAGGGGGTCGCCTGGGTGTGGGGCCGTGCGGTGGCCGTGGCGTCGACGGTGGTCGAGCCCATCGGCAGGAGGGTGAAGGAGTATCCCACGGAACAGGTCACGGTCACGGTGTCGCCGCTGACCGAGACCGTACCGGTGGCGCCGGCGGCGTTGAGGAAGGACTGCGCGGCGGCGGACGCCGCCGAGGGGTCGAGGGCGACCTCGCTCGTGCCCTCGCGGTAGGCGGCCCAGTCGAGCTGTTGGACGCCCGCCCGGGCGGCCTCCTGGGCCAGGGTGGCCGCCTCGTTGCGGGCGCCCAACAGACCTCCGCCGTCGGTGACCAGCCCCAGGCACAGCAGGAAGGCCGACGCCATGACAACGACGAACGCCGTGGCCTGACCGCTGTCGTCCGTGCGTCTCATGGCTGCCCCCTGAAGGTGTCGACCACGACCGTGGCGTCCCCGGTGATCGTCATGGTCCCCGGGACGCCCAGCCCGGTCAGATCGCTCAGTCCGACGCGGCACTCGACCACGGCGGCGACCGCCCCTCCGGGGGTCAGGCCGCCGTGGTCGAGGGTGACGGAGTGGTCGCCGCACACCAGGCCGTTCTCCGCGAGGGAGCTCGCGGCGGTGCCCGAGGCTGCAGCCTCGGCCGCACCGACGCTGCGTTCCAGGGAGGCCGCCCGGGCGGCGGCGTGCGCCACCTGGTCGGCCGTGGAGTTGGCGTCCGCCACCCTCCCGGCGAGCACCATGAGCATGGCGAACGCCAGGAGGGCGGGGGTGAGGAGTGCCAGTTCAGCGGAGGCCGACCCGCGGTCACCACGTCCGGGGATCACGGGGCCGCCTCCGCGGGGACGAAACGCTCCACGGGCGCGGTGACCTCGTGGCCCACCGGCCAGCTGATGCCGGGGATGATACTGGGCACCTCGGCGTCCACCACCACGCGTACCTCCTGTGCCGTGCGGTTGACGGACACGTCGAGACCGGAGAGGAAGGAGCTTCCGCCTCCCTCGGCCACCGACGTGCCGCCGCCCGCCGTGCGCGACTGTTCGGCGGTCCTGCGCGCTATGTCCGCGACGACGTGGTCACCGTGCATCCACAGCGCCGTCTGGATGACGAAGAGGACCAGGAGCAGCATGAGAGGCGCGGCAACCACCAGTTCGGCGCTACCGCGGTCATCTCGCCAAGAGCCCAAGGTCAGCTTCCGGTGATGGAGTTGGCCCGCTCCATCACCGCGGTGGTGATGATGGCAACCGCTCCGATGGCCATAGCAACCAGTAGGGCCGTGACGATGACTGCCTCGGTGGAGTAGCCGTCGTCCCTGCGGCTGAACAGCAGAGAGCTGAGGTAGGCGGTGATGCGCTGCATCGGAGGTCTCCAAAACGGTCAGGGTTTTCATGCGCTGAACAGGATGTGGCTCATCGCCGGATAGCCCAGCAGAGCCAGGAAACCGACAAAGAGCAGGACGACCGGCAGGCTCATCCGCTCGGTGGCGGACTGTGCCTCGGCGTCCATCTCGGACAAGAACTGGGTACGCAGTGTCTTGGCCTTCGCGGCCAGGGAACTGCGGATGCGCGCGCCGTCGGCTCCGGCGAGCTGGAGGCTGGCCGCGAGTTCGGCGAACTCGGAGGTGTCATAGCGCTCACCGAGATCGCGCAGCGCGTTCCAGGGCGGCTGGCGCATAAGCGCCGCCTCGCGCAGGCTCTCCCGGATACGGATCATGGCCCACCCGTTCCCCGCGGCACCGGCGTCGGCCAGGGCACCGTTGACGCCCGCGCCCCCGGCCAGGGATACCACGACCAGATCCGCGAAGCTGGCCAGGGCGCGGCGCATGCGCTCCCGGCGCTTGTCGGCCTCGTCGCGCAGGGACATGTCCGGGGCGAACCAGACGATCACCGCGAAAGCCACCCACATGGCCCCCGCGAACGCACCGGACGGAAGGACGCCCGCGAGGGAGAGCATGGCTCCCAGCAACGGAGGAAAGGCGAGTCCCAGGACCAGAGCGGTGAACTTCTCGGCGAGGTAGGACGCCGGCGCACGCTCGCACACCGCCAGATTGCGCCGTGTGCGGGGCCCTGGCATACCGAAGCCCTCCAGGATCGGGACACCGAGCTTTCCCAGGCGCGTCAGGACTCCGGCCTCCGGCCCCGCAGCCACGGCCTTGCGGGGAGGCGGTGGTGCAGCCAAGCGCTCAGCAAGTGTGGGTCGGGCCCAACGGGCGGCGAAGAGCGCCCACAGTGCCAGCCCGAGTGCGGCCCCTGCCAGGGCCGCGGCCAGAGCGGGGGTCATCGGGCGGCCTCCAAGGTAGGAGCGGGTTCGGGTGCGAGCACCCGCGGCCCCAGGTCGAAGCGGGACATGCGGGACAGCCAGACGAGCGCGATCGCCCACAGGCCACCGATACCTGCGAGCACCGTCTGGCCGAGGAGACCGTCGAGCGGCTCCATGTACTCTCCGTTGATCACCAGTAGGAACGCAGCCATACCCACGGTCGTGCCGACGATGATCCGGGTGGAGGTGCGCAGCCGGGCGCGGCTCGCCGCCACCCTCACCAGCATCGCCGCCTGTTCGCGGGCGGCCTCGGCCAGGCTGCCGAGCAGCGTGCCCAGGTCGGTGGCGTGCCTCGTGGCGGCTGTGCTCAGTGCGGCGGTCACCAGGTCGGCAGTGGGGTTGTCGACCTCGTCGGCGAAGGCCCGCAGGGCTTCCTGCGTGGACAGGCCCGCACGCAACCGCTCCGCCAGATGGGCGACAGCTTCCCGCACGGGCTCAGGCGCGATGGGCACCGTGGCGGCGACGGCCTGGTGCAGACCGGCGGCGCCGGCCATGAGGTCGCGCAGCATCTCGGTCCAGGCCGCGACGGCCTCGATCCCGTCCACCTGTTCCTGGTGACCGCGGTCGGGCCCCAGTACAGCGGGCCCCCACCAGCAGCCAGCGGCGACGAGCACCCCGGCCACCGGCCAGCCGGTGAGGATCCAGACGAGCAGGCCGCCGACGATCGCCGCGACCAGGCGCAGCGGCCGCTGCCGGCCGAACAGCAGTGAACGCCAGGGCGGGATCCGCGAGGTGCGCGAGCCGCCGCCGGACGCGGCCAGCGACGCCAGGGCCAGCCAGAGCCCCGCGCCGAGCAGGACGCCGGCGGCGGCGACGAGGAGGACAGGGGTCGTCATCGCGTCCACCCCACCGTGTCGGGACTGAGCATCGCGGGGTCGAAGCCGGCCTCGGCCAGGGCGTCGAGCGTGTTGGGGCTGGGCGGGGCCGCGGGCAGTGGCCCGTTGCGGTCGCGCCGGTAGACCTCGTTGGAGACCACGTTCTGCCCCTCGGCGCCCACCACCTCGCGCACGCTCGTGACCATGCGGCCCCCGGTGGGCAGTGCGGACACGTGCACGACCAGGTGCACGGCGGCGGCCACCAGGGAGGCCGTGGCGTCCAGGGGCAGGCGCTCGGCGGACTGGGCGGCGTAGGCGCCCAGCTTGGTGAAGGCGCCCGCGGAGTTCGCGGCGTGCAGGGTCGTGAGGCTGCCGTCGTTGCCCTGGCTCATGGCGTTGAGCAGCGGGACGGTCTCGTGTCCGCGCGTCTCACCGACGATGACCCGGTCGGGCGACATGCGCAGGGCCGTGCGCACGAGGTCGGCGATGGTGATCTCGCCGACGCCCTCGACGTTGGCCGGGCGGGCCTGGAGGGCGACGCAGTCGGGGTGGGCGTCGCGGTCGCGGTCCAGGCCGAGCTCGAAGACGTCCTCGATGGTGACGAGGCGCTCGTCGACGGGGATCTCGGCGGCCAGGGCCCGCAGCAGGGTCGTCTTGCCCGCGCCGGTGCCGCCGGTGATGACCATGTTGCGGCGGGAGCGCACCCCCGCGCGCAGCAGGGCGACCAGGGTGTCGTCGATCGTGCCCAGTTCCTGGAGCTGGCCGAGGGTGGTGCGGCCGTAGCGGTGGCGCCGGATGGACACCGAGGGCTGCCGGGCGACCTCCATGACCGCGTTGAGGCGCTCGCCGCCGGGCAGCTGCATGTCGAGGATGGGCGCCCCCGGGTCGAAGCGGCGCTCCCCCGTGGCGGACTCCGACGCCAGGCGACGGACCAGGGAGACGACCTCCTCGGGGTCGGCGAAGAGGGAGTCGTGCCGCTCGCGGCTGCCGTCGGCGCGGCGCACCCACACGTGCACGCCGTTGATGTTGATGTTCTCGATCCCGGGGTCGTCCAGGAGGGGCTGCAGGGGGCCGAGGCCGCACACCCGGGCCAGGGCGCCCGCGGCGACGGAGGCCTCGGTCGTGGCGTCGAGCACCTGCCGGCCCTCGGACAGGGCGCGGCCCGCGTCCTCGTCGAGGATCTGGGCGATGACGCGTTCGGCGCGGGCCCGGTACTCCTCGGGCGAGTCCTCGGGTTCGCCCCGCGTCTCCTCGCTCAGCCGGCGGGTGGCCTCGGTGACGGTCCGCTCCACGCGGTTCGCCACGGTGCGGGCCCGGTCGGTGTCCAGGAAGTAGCCGTCGGTGATGTCGTACCCGGCGTCGTGTCCGCTGCTCATGCGCGGGCTCCCGTCGCCTCGGGCGCGGGCGCCGGGGTCTCGGCGCCGGGTGCGGGAGCCGGGTCGCCGCCCCGGGCGAGGTCGGCCGCCAGGCGCGCCGCCGCCTTCAGGAGGGGCCTGCGCTCCGGCTTGCGCGGGTTGGTCTCCCCGCGCAGGAAGGAAGCGGAGCGCTCGTCGGTGGGAAGCCGTCCCCACACGCCCGGGCCCAACGCGCCCTCGATCTCGCGGACGCCGCCGCTGCCGCCGACGACGACGGTGCGCAGGCGCGGCAGGCTGCGGGCCAGCGCCTCGGAGGCCTCCTTGGCCCGGCGCAGCTGGGCGAGGTCGTCGGCGACGAGCAGCAGGGCCTCGTCGGCCCACGTGGCCAGCGCGGCGGCCGCCGCGCCGGGGGTCAGGCGGCCCAGGTCCAGCACGACCGCGGGCCCCGCCGGGGAGGCGAGCACGCCGGGGTTCTGGGACAGCAGGCGCACCGCGCCGTCGGCGCGGTCCGCGGTGACGGGCGCGTGGCACACCGACAGCCCTCCGGGGAGGACCTGGGTGTGCGCGGCCAGGTCGGCGGAGGCGCCGCCGTGCCGGGATGCGGCGGCCAGGCCGGTCAGGCCGGGCTCGGGCTGGAGGCGCCGCCAGGTGGCGACGTCGCCGCCGGAGGCGTCGGCCTCCACCAGGACCGCTCCCGCCCCGCCGGGCCAGACCGCGGCCAGTGCCATGGCCGCGCAGGTGACGCCGGGTGCTCCGCCCAGGGAGAAGAGCGCCACGGTCCGGGGCATCACGCGCCTCCCCGGGGGTTGACCTGGACCACGCTGACGCGCTCGACGGCCGCCGCGGAGGCGATGGCCGCGGCGTCGGCGGAGGAGGCGACGAGTTCGAGCTCCACGGAGCCGTCCTCGGCCGCGGAGGGCTGGACGTCCCGCACGAGTGCGCGGTAGGCCTCCACTCCGCCGGTGGCACCCTCCTCGGGGTGCACCACCACGGAGACCGCGGCGCCGGGTCCGATGGAGGCGGGGAACCGGCCGACGCGCAGGGCCACGCCGAGCACGGCGCGGTCGCGTTCGGGGAAGGCCGCCTCGGCGCCCAGGGCGGCCTCGGGGAGGAGGCCGCCCTCGGTGACGGGCACGGTGAGGGTCTGGCCGACCGTCGACTCCAGGCTCTCGGAGCCGACGAAGGAGACTCCGTCGGCGACGGAGATCCGCTCGATCCGCAGGTCCTCCGCGGCCACCACGTGGCCGGCGGGCAGGTCGGTGTCGGCGACGAGCACCCCTTGGCGGTCGTCCATCTGCTCCAGGGCCAGGACGCCGCTCAGGCCTCCCGCGGTCATCATGCCGAGGGCAAGGACCAGCCACCGCCAGCGGCGGGGTCCGCTGCCCAGGAGCCGCACCGGAGGGGTCTCCCCCTGCCGCGGGGAGGCCGCGGGCGCCGGTGCCGTCTTCGTGTCCACCACGTCTGTCGTCTTCTTTCGCTGTTAGCGGTTGCCTGTGTCGGTGACCAGGCCCTGGGATTCGGCCACACGGAGTTCGACCTGCGAGGTCGTGGTGACCGAGTCGAGCGCGCCCGACTCGCCGCCGGAGAACTCGCCCTCGGAGAGCTCCCAGCCCACGTCCCAGCCGACCTGGACGCTGACGGGGTAGGTGCCGCCGGGCTGGCTGTCGGAGGACAGGTCGTAGACGTGCCCGCAGTCGGGGGAGGCCGAGGCGGGGTCGTGCACGGCCGGGTCGAAGGGGGTCCCGGGGCCCTCGCAGCGGATCTGCGTACCGTCGCCCAGGTTCCACACCGTGGCGGTGGGGGTGGCGGTGACCGTGAGGGACCAGTCCTGCACCTCCGCGGAGGCCTCCTCGGCCTCCCAGTCCTGGGACTCCACCCACAGCCACACGGGGGTGTTGACCAGGACCAGGGAGTCGCTGCCGGGGGAGGTCTCGATCTGCGGCGGGGGCAGCTCGAAGTTGGCCATGGACTCCTGGATGAGGGTGACCGGGTCGGTGGGGGCCTCCCCCTCGCCGTCGTAGTCGATGGATTCCCAGTCGATGGCGTCCCAGTCCACCTGCGACCAGTCGATCGCGTCCCAGTCGATGGCGTTCCAGTCGACGCCGTCGCCGGAGTCGGCGGGGGCACCCGGGGCGCCCGGCGCACCGGAGCCGCCCGAGCCGTTGGAGCCCTGCTGGCCCGCGTGGGTCTGCCACCAGCGCAGCAGGATCGAGCAGCCGAGGCCGCCCGAGCTGCCGCACTCGATCTGGCCGAGGAAGGAGCCGTCGTCGGCGTGCGCCGGAGCGGCGATCCCGGTGGCCAGGACGGTCAGTACCGCGGCGGTGGCCGCGGGTCGTACGAGTCTCAGCATGATCCCGCTTCCCAGATCCTGAGGTCGGACACGCGCCAGGCGAGTCCGTCGTGAATGAGTGTGGCCTCGACGAGGCGCGGGCCCTGCCCTGGGGAGGAGCCCATGCCGAGGTTCCAGGCGGAGTCGTCGAGGCAGTCCTCGACCGTCGCGCTGTCGGGTCCCTCGACCTCGGCGACGGGGGCGAGGACGGGTTCGCCGGTGACCTGCCCGCTGGAGGCGCCGGCCCCCTCCAGGGCCGCGCTCATGAGGGCGTAGGCGCCGCCCACGGCGTAGTCCTGGAGCTCGGGGGGAACCTCGCCGCCCTCGTGGGAGGCGGCCACGACCGTATCCCACATGCCGGTGTAGGCGTCGAGCGCCGCGGCCTCCTCCTCGTTGGCCGGAGGAGGCGGGGAGCTCGTCGCCGCCCCCGCCTCGGAGCCCGCGTCCTCGGAGGACGCGCAGCCCGTGGCCAGGGCGAGGGCCACGCAGCATCCCGCGGCCGCGCGCAGGACCGCGACGTCTCTTCTCGCGGCTGTCGTCATCGGTGAATTCTCCACTGCCATGGAAGGGGAGGGTGGTGCACGGCGGAACCGACCCGGGTGGGCGGGCTCTTTCCCTTCCGACGAGGGGTGGGGGCGGTCTCCTGCGCCCGGGAGGCACGGGACCGGGCGCGGGGCCGTTGAGCGGAGGAGGGGGTCCTCCGCCCGGGTTCGGGGCCGACGTGACCGGAGTCGCGTGGGGCGGGTCCCGAGGACTGACCGAAACCATGTGGTATTGGTTGGATTTTTTTCTGTCCTTGCGTGAGCTTATAGAGGAGTCGCCTGTTGTAACAACCCCCCGTGCCCCTTCTGTGACTGTGACACGGTCGACCTTCCGGACATCAGCCTCACAGCAGCCCGGCAAGACCACACACCCTCGCCCCTGCGACAAACACACGCGAAACAACATCTGAACGACATCGTCCTCGAAGCCGGTTCACCCGTCCCCGGCCCGCGGCACGGGTCGGGGACGGGGTGTGAAGGGCGCCGCGGTGTGGGGGAGAACACCGGGGCGTGGAACGCGACACGTCCGCAGGCCCTCCGTAGGCGCCCGACGGCGGGCGGGGTCAGACCACGAGCACGCGCGGACCGCGCCCGCGCAGCCTCCGGAGGTCGTCGGGGTCGGTGCCGGCGTCGGTGATGAGGCAGTCCACCTCGTGCAGCCGCGCAAAGCGGGCGATGCGGTCGCCGCCGATCCTGGTGTGGTCGGCCAGCAGCACCGTCCTGGCCGAGGCGCGCACCATCGCCCTCCTGGCCATCACCTCTGCGGGATCGGCACAGGTCAGGCCGCGCTCGGGGGACACCCCGTCGGCGACCATGAAAGCCACGTCCACGTGGAGCTGCTCCAACAGGCGCACGGAGGCGAGCGTGGTTCCGGCCGCCGCGCTCACCCGGCCCCCCAGCAGGTGCACGGAGAGGTCGCGACGCGAGGCCAGCCCCAGCGCGACGGGAACCGCGTTGGTCAGGACGTTCAGCCCGCACCCGGCGGGCAGCAGCCCCGCGATCCGCTCCGCCATCGGCCCGGCGTCGAGCATGACGACCCCGTTCCTCGGCAGTTCCGCCAGGGCGGCCCTGGCGATCCTGCCCTCGGCGGCCGAGAGCCGCCCCGTTCCCGACGGTGTCGTCGTGGCACTCACTCCCCCTGCGGGCCTGACAACCGTGGCACCAGCACTGAGACCACTCACAAGGTCCTCCGATCCGTCGATGGTCAACCCCTTGACCGCGAGGGCGACGCGCCCCGGTCCGCCACGCGCATTGGATCGAGTCCTCTGTTTCCTCACGGAGAGAACATCTCGGCCGAAGGGGAACGGTAGGCGAATACCCCCGCTGCTCGAAGGAAACCGTTGCGAAATGACAACGTGGCCGCCCACCGGGACCCCGGAGGGCCCTGCCGACCTGGGCAGCGACACGGACCGGAGGAGCACGCAGGAGCCCGCCCCGGAAGAGGCTCGCGTTCGGACCGGGTACCACAGCCATGGCGCACACAAGGCAACACACACGAACGAGAACAGAAACATAAGCGCAACTACTTCCACATATAGGTGCACTGGTGTTACCTTCATCTCTCTCACGGGCGCGGGCGGGGAGGTGGAGTCGCGTATGCCGTTGGACCACAACATGTCCGACTCCTCACGCAAAGCGATCGAGGTCCTCACCGGCATCCAGGTCCCCAGAGCCGGCATCAACAA
>NZ_JBSHDN010000100.1:0-22922 GCF_053616335.1 Nocardiopsis sp. NPDC055824 | reverse complement strand
GGGAGGGGAGGCTCCCCGCGCCCCGGGCGCCCACGCGGGGCCGCCGGAGCCGGCGGCCCCGCGGCCGTTCGCGAGGGGCGGTGCGGCGCGGCCCGGAGCGTCTCATAACCTCGAAGACGTGCTCAAGGTCCTGTTGTCGCAACGCATGCTGGCGTTCCACGCGCTCGTCCTGGTGATCGTGCCCAGCTTCGTCTGGCTGGGCTTCTGGCAGCTGGACCGCTGGGAGCTGCGCAGCGCGTCCGTCAACCTCCAGCAGGACAACCTCGCCGCCGAACCCGTTCCCGTCTCGGAGCTGGCCGCCGTCGGGGAGGACGTCGCCCCCGGCGACCGGTGGCGCACCGTCGAGGCCTCCGGCACCTGGGACACCTCCCACGAGATCCTCCTGCGCAACCGCGACGGATCCGGCGGCGTCGGGTACCACGTCCTGACCCCCCTGGTCGGGGAGGACGGTACGGCCGTCCTGGTCAACCGCGGATGGATCCAGCGCGGTGAGACCGCGCTGGACGCCCCCGAGCCCCCGGCGGCCCCCGGCGGGACCGTGGACGTGACCGGTCGGCTGCACTTCTCCGAGACGGAGGAGAACAGCGGCCTGCGCAATCGCGACGACCTGCCCGAGGGGCAGCTCATGATGGTCGACGTCGACATGATCGCGGACGGACTGCCCTACCCGGTCTACGGTGGATTCGTCGAGCTCACCCGGCAGGACCCGGCGCCCGATCCGGCCCCCGAGCCGGTCGAGCTGCGCGAGGTGGACTCCGGCATGAGCGCCTCCTACGCCGTGCAGTGGTGGGTGTTCGCCGTCGTCGCCGTCGCGGGCTGGATCTTCCTCGTCCGCCGCGAACTGCGCGAGGCCCGAGAGGCCCGCGAGGACGGGCGTCCGGGGGAGGCGGCCCCCGCGGGGCCGCCCGGGCAGGAGCCGTCGGAGGCCGCCGCCGGGACCGGTGGCGGTACCGACCGTTGAGTCCCCGTCCACGGCACGAGGAGCCAGCCCCATGCACGACGAGACCGACTACCCGGCGCCCGGACACGTGGAGCGCCGCGACGTCGACGCGGGGGAGAGCGCCCGCGCCGGACGCCTGTGGTGGGACGGCGCCGCCGACGCCTACCAGGCCGAACACGGCGGCTTCCTGGGCGACGCCGATTTCGTGTGGTGCCCGGAGGGGCTGACCGAGGAGCGGGCGAGGCTGCTCGGCGAGCCCGCGGAGCTGCGGGGGGCACGGGTCCTGGAGGTCGGCTGCGGTGCGGGCCAGTGCGGCCGGTGGCTGCGCGCGAGGGGTGTGCGGGAGGTGGTCGCGTTCGACCTGTCGTTCCGGCAGCTGCAGCACTCGCGGCGGATCGACACCGAGACGGGACACAGCCTGCCGACCGTGCAGGCCGACGCCCAGAGGCTGCCTTTCGCCGACGCCTCCTTCGACGCGGTGTTCTCGTCGTTCGGCGCGTTCCCGTTCGTGCCCTCGGCCGACGACGCCCTCGGTGAGGCGGCACGGGTCCTGCGCCCCGGCGGGCGCCTGGTCTTCTCGGTGACGCACCCGGTCCGGTGGAGCTTCCCGGACGACCCCGGCGAGGAGGGGTTCACCGTCCACCAGTCCTACTTCGACCGCCGCGCCTACGTGGAGGAGGACGACGAGGGCAACGCGGTCTACGTGGAGCACCACCACACGGTGGGCGACTGGGTCCGGGGGATCGCCCGCGCGGGGCTGACGCTGAAGGACCTGGTCGAACCGGAGTGGCCGGAGGGGCTCGACCGCGTGTGGGGAGGCTGGGGGCCGGTGCGGGGCCGGATGATCCCCGGCACCGCGATCTTCTCCGCGGTCAGGCCGAAGGGCTGAGGGCCGGCCGGGACGCCCCGCCTCAGAGGCCGGGCGCGGCGGACCCGCCCAGGTATTCCGGGGGCACGGCGGCGACGAGCCAGACCCCGTTCCCGGTCACACGGAAGACGTGGCCGTCGGCGTGCATGCGCCCGGCGGCGACGGAGAGCACCACGGGAGTGCCCCGGCGGGCCCCCACCCGGCGGGCGGTCTCCGTGTCGGGGGACAGGTGGACGTCGTGGCGGTTCATCGGACGCAGGCCCTCGGCGGCGATGGCGGGCAGGAACCGGCCCACGGTTCCGTGGTGGAGCAGTTCCGGGGGGACGCTCGGCTCCCAACCGAGGTCGACATCGACGGAGTGGCCCTGCTGTGCGCGGATGCGGGTGCCGTCCGGGCTGAGGGCGAACCGCTTCTTGTCGTTGTTCCCGACCACCTCGGCGAGGGTTTCCCGGGAGAGGCGGATCCCGGCGTCGCGGCAGCCCGTGAGGAGGTCCTCCACCCCGGCCCACCCCTGGGCATCCAGACGCAGCCCCGCGAGGCCGGGGTCGTGGCGCAGGACGCGCGCCAGGAACTTGGAGGCGCGGACCCTCTCCTTGGTGTTCATGCGTGTGTTCGCCGGTCTTTCCACATAGGGATGATCCCGTGCGCCCGCCGTCGCGTGCCAGGGGTTTTCGGGCTGTCCGGATGCGGAAATCTTCTTGGAGGCTCGGGTCCGGGGGAGTAGTTTGCGTAGTTCGACCGGTATTCGGCCGACGACCGTCCGCCTCCAGGGACCGCGGGCCGGGCCCGCGCCGTGGACCACAGGAGGAGGGCCCCGTGTCCCAGAGGTTGCGTGCCGTGTGGCGGGAGACCCGCGACGCCTTCGAGCAGGGGCACTACCGGGTCGGGGAGCGGCTGGTGGACCTGTCGGGGGACCTGGCCGCGATGCGGGCGGGCACGCGGCTCTACCTGCCGGGTGAGCCGGCGGCCCCCTCCGGGCCGGGGATGCGGCGCACGACCCGTTTCGAGGTCACCCGGGAGAGCACGCTCGCCGCGGCCGGGCGACTGGCGTCCGGGCCGGGGCGGACCCATGTGGCGGCGCTGAACTTCGCGTCCGCCCGCAGGCCCGGCGGCGGCGTCGCCAACGGCGCGCGTGCGCAGGAGGAGAGCCTGGCCAGGTCGAGCGCCCTGTACGCCTCCCTGGTGCTGTGCCCGGAGTACTACGACCACCACCGGGAGCACGGGAGCCTGCTCTACACGGACAGGGTGATCTGGTCGCCCGGCGTGCCGGTGTACCGCGACGACGGGGGCGGGTGGCTGCCGGAGCCCCTGCTGGTCTCCTTCCTCACCTGCGCGGCGCCGAACCGGCGGATGATCGAGCGCAACCGGGTCGAACCCGCCGACCCCGTCCCCGGCGTCCTGGCCGCGCGGGCGCGCGGCGTGCTCGCCGTCGCGGCCGAGCAGGGGGTCGACCGGCTGGTGCTCGGGGCGTGGGGGTGCGGCGTGTTCGGCAACCACCCGTCGGAGGTGGCGGCGGCCTTCGCGGGGCACCTGAGGCCGGGCGGCGGGTTCGCCGGGATGTTCGAGCACGTGGTGTTCGCGATCCTGGACCGCGACGACACGGTGCGCGAGGCCTTCGCGGGGGCGCTGTGACCCCGCGCCCGGCGCGGGTCCGCGTCAGTCCCCGGGCACCACGCCGGCCCGCCGGGCGGACTCGTCGGCCTGTGCGAGCCTGCGCAGGACCGCCATGAGGGTGTCGCCGAGCACCGAGTACACGACGGCGCTCTCCAGGATCTCGTCGGTGCCGGTGACCCGGCCGATGACGTCGAGGTCCACCCGGGCCGCCTGCTCCATGGTGGCGGCGTAGCCGTCGAGGGCCTCGTCGTCGAGGGGGCGCCCTGCGCGGCGGTAGGTGGCGACCACCTCGGCCAGGTCGGCGGCGGCGCGGCTCTGGGGGTGGACGTGCCAGCCGCGCCGCTCGAACAGGGCCCGCACCCGGCCGTGGTCCTCCTCTTCGGCGGTGGCGACGCCCTTCGTGGCGGGCGGGAGCACGTGCATGGCGTGGCCGAGGAGTTCGTGGGTGATCGGAGGGTCGGGGGAGTCGACGCGGGCGAGGATCTCGCGGGTGGTGGCGATGGGCAGGCCGCCCACGTCGGTCAGGGCGCGGACCAGGCGCAGCCGGTGGAGGTGCCCCTCCCCGTAGCTCGCCTGGTTGGGGCCGGTGCGCTCGCCCCGGGGCAGGAGCCCTTCGCGGAGGTAGTACTTGATCGTCGGCACCGGGGTCCCGGACCGCTCACTCAGCTCGCCGATACGCATGGGCCCATCCTCGCTTCTTTCCCTTGCCACGTCCCGGTGCTTCATGGATAGTAAAGGTATCCGTAATGGATAGTGGAAGTATCCAAAAAGGAGAAGCGTGAACGTCCCGACCACCCCCCGCCCCGCCCCCGGCGCGTTCCTGCGGACCGCGCCGGACTGGCACCGCCCCCTCATGGCGACCGCCGCCCTGTGCGCGGTCGTCCTGGCGGCGGCCCTCGTCGGCCTCGCGGTGGACGACCGCACCCTCGTCGGCCGCCCGATCTGGCTCAAGCCGGCCAAGTTCGCCCTGTCGATCGCGGTCTACAACGTCACCCTGGCGTGGCTGCTCTCGCTGCTCGTGCGGTGGCGGCGCACCGGGTGGTGGCTCGGGACGCTCTTCTCCGCCATGGTCCTCGGCGAGCTGGCCGCGATCGGGCTCCAGGCCTGGCGGGGCGAGCTCAGCCACTACAACTACGCGACCCCGTTCGACGCGGCCGTCTACAACGCCATGGCCGCCATGATCGTCACCGCGTGGACCGCCAACCTCGGGATCGGCGTCCTGCTGCTCGTGCAGCGCGTCGGCGAGCGCTCCACCACCTGGGCGGTGCGGATCGGCACGGGGATCGCCCTCGCCGGAATGGCCGCGGCCTTCTTCATGACCGTCCCGTCCGACCAGCAGATGGTCGCCCTGGAGAACGGCGGACCGGGGGACGTGATCGGGGCGCACACCGTCGGCGTGGCGGACGGCGGGCCGGGGCTGCCGGTCGTGGGCTGGAGCACGGTCGCCGGGGACCTGCGGGTCGCCCACTTCGTCGGCATCCACGGGCTCCAGGCGCTCGTCCTGCTCGCCCTGCTCCTGGTGGCGCTGGGCCGCCGCCACCCGCGGCTGGAGCCGGACGCCGTGCGGCTGCGCGTGGTCGCCGTGGTCGGATCGGCCCACGCGGCGCTCCTGGTCCTGACCGCCTGGCAGGCGCTGCGGGGCCAGTCGGTCGTGCGCCCGGACGCCGTCACCCTCCTGGCCGCAGCACTGCTGGCCGCGGCGACCGCGGCGGGCCTGTGGTGGGCGCTGCGCAGACGCGGGGGCGGGAGCGGCCGCGAACGGAACCGGGCGACCGGGCGGGCCTGAGCGGCCTCCGCGGCCGGTCGGCCCGTATCATCCGTGTGACCGGACGCGGAGGAGGCACGGTGCGGCTCAAACTCGACCTGCACGACATCTTCAACAAGGGCCGCGATATCGACAGGGCCCTCGCCGACATCATGGACGAGGCCGAGCGCACCGGGGCCAGGACCGTGGAGATCATCCCCGGCAAGGGGTCGGGGCAGCTGAAGAAGCGGGTGCTGCGCTACCTCGACCGCAAGGACGTCAAGGCCCGCTACCACCGGGTCGAGAAGGACTCCAAGAACTTCGGCCGTCTCTTCATCCACTTCAAGCGCTGACCCGGGGCGGTCCGAGCACGGCCGCTCCGTGCGATGCCCCGTGCCGTGAGCGGGCTGCTACGGGCCACCGGGAGTCTTGAGGGCCCGTGACGAGGGAGGACACAGTGGGTTGCCCCGCCGTTCCCCGGCAGGGCGGAGTGTCCCGGAGGGTGGGGGTCTGCATGCCGGTTTCCCGGGGGCGTGGCCGTCGTTCGACCAGGGGCGCCACGTCGAAAGGCGCTCCGGGCTCAGGCGGCGCTGGTCAGAATCCGGAACGACTTCCGCGGACCGAGACCGACACCCAGGCGCAGCACCATCCATATCCCGGAGTAGACGCGGACCCGTTCTCGGCGGACCGTCACCAACATCGGCTTCCAGTCCCAGCCGGGTCTGGCCTGGGAGAGCATCTCCTGTATATGCGGATCTTCGAGGCTTCGGCTCTCCAGCCATCCGCCTCCGATCTTCTCGACAGTTCGAGCCAGGTTTCCGCACCTTGCACAGCTGCTGTCGAACAATAAATAGTTTGCCAACAGAAAAATCCCTTCCTGGTGTTCCGTGCGGCCTTGACTGTCCGATACAGGGTGGCGGGGCAGTGGTGCCCCGTGTGCCAGGGGCTCCCGGAGTCCGGTCCGCCGTGCAGCCTCACTTCGGAGCGGGGCGGTTCTGCCGGTGCTCCCGGCAAGGCGCCCGTTTCCACCGAGTCGTCCGTTCGGCGGGGCGGCCCTGCCCCGTTCGGGGCCGGGCGGTTCCGAGGGCCCCGGGGTCGGTACCGATTACTCCTGGCGGGACGCCCGGTCGGTCCGACGGGTTTTCACCGGGGTGCTTTCCCGGCGATCAACCGCCAAGGGTGAGAAACGTGATGATCAGGGCCAGGGCGATGACGCCCGCAATCGACCAGACAACGGTCTTCGTTCCCTGCTTCATTCGGTATACCTCTCCTCGTGTTTGTTAAGGTGCCTCCCGGCGCGGGGGTGCCGGGGAGTTCTCGTCCGAACGGTTCAGGCGTCGCGGCGCACCAGGAAGACCGCGTACACGGCGAGGGCCACGAGAGCCCAGACCGCGAGGGTCAGCGCGGCGATTCCGGGTGGAAGCTCATGCACGTCGTAGGCGGGGGCTCCGATCAGGCTCAGGCCGGCCTGGTCGGGCAGGAGCCTGAGCGCTTCCGGCCACTGCAGGACGCCGGTGGCGACGACCAGGGGGAGGGTGATCAGGATCCCCAGGGGCGTGATCGTGCTGCGGAGGAGGCCGGCGAGGCCGAAGGCGATCACCGACATGAACGCGTACACCGCGATCCACCGTCCGAGGTCGAGGAGAAGCTCTCCCGCCCCCGACCCGGCCGAGACCCCGATGAGCAGTCGCGCGGGGGCGAGCACGACGACCGCCGCGGTGAGCACGGTGGTGACCATCGCTCCCAGCTTCCCGAGCACCAGGGCGCGGCGGTCCGGGGTCGCGGTGAGGCTCATGCGAAGCTGGCCTCCGCGGTATTCGCTCGCCGCGGCGTGCACGGGCAGGACCAGGAACGCGTACACCGGGGCGAGCATGAGAGTGCCGAAGGAGGACAGCGTCGAGGGCCCTTGGGAGCCTCCGGTGTAGAAGGTGACCCCCGACGCCTCGATCACCGCCAGGAGCGTGTTCGCGGCCAGGGTGACGGCGAGCATGGTGATGCCGACCGGGTTCGTGATGATCTTGGTGATCTCTGCGGCGGTGACGTCGCGTCGACGGATCACGGGCGGCTCGGTCCTCGTGTTCACCTTGCGTCCCTCCGCTTGACGGCGAGCGTCGCGACGACAGAGGTGACGAGCGCCCAGCCGGCCAGGACTGCCGCGCCGTGCCCGGCGCTGCCGGTCAGCGGCGCGCCCGCGTCCCGTCCCTGCAGCAGAAGGTTGCGCGCCGCGCTCAGGGGCAGGAACGCGTCCACGGCGGGCGAAACCATCGCGACCACCTGGGCCATGGTCAGCATGATCAGGATCACCGTCGCGATGATCCCGGTCAGAGTGCGCCGGGTGATGAGGGTGATCCCGGCGCCGATCAGGGTGAACGTCACGGTGAAGAGGAGCAGGGCGGCCTCGGCCGCCAGCATGTCCGTGCTCCACAGCATGCCGGGGTTCCAGTTCCGGACAGCGATGTACATGAAGGCGTTGGCCATGGCGATGCACACGAGCCCGAGCACGAGCGCGTAGGCCGTCATGGCCGAGAGCTTGCCCAGGACCAGGCGGAGGCGGTGGGGAACGGCGACCAAGCTCAGGCCGAGCTGCCCCGCCCGGAACTCCGTACCCGCGAGCACCGCGCCGAGGATCGGGAAGAGGAGGCCCGGATTGAAGACGCTGACACCGAGCGTCTGCCGGAGTTCCGTCTCGGCGTGAACGGCCCTTCCATCGACCTCGGACATACCGTCGGGCCGCACGTTCGCGACGGTGTCGATGTTGAATCCGAGAGTCTGGTACTGGAAGAAGACGTTGAGGGCGAGGATGACGCCCGTGATCACCCAGACGCTCGGGAGGGTCAGGACCTTCGTCAACTCGGATCGGACGATGCTCAGCACGCCGATCACCAACTCTGCCCGGGCTGGCTGCCCGTCAACGAGAAGAACGCGTCTTCGAGGGAGGCGTGCCCCTCGGTGATCTCGCTCAGGGAGCCGTTCGCGATGATGCGGCCCTTGTCGATGATCACGATGTCGTCGACCGTCTCCGCGGTCTCGCCCATGAGGTGGCTGGACAGCAACACGGTGTTGCCCTGGTCGGCATACCGTCGCAGGAAGGTACGGATGGTCCGGATGCCTTCGGGGTCGAGGCCGTTGACCGGCTCGTCGAGGACGAGGATCCGCGGCTCTCCGAGCAGGGCCGCGGCCAGCCCCAGCCTCTGTTTCATGCCCAGGGAGTACTTGCCCACCCGCACCTTCGCCGCTTCGGAGAGGCCGACCGTCTCCAGGACCTCGGAGATCCGCCGGGACGGTATGCGGTTGGACTGGGCGATCCAGCGAAGGTGGTCGACTCCCCGGCGTTCCGGCACGGCCGAGGCGCCGTCGAGCATCGCACCGACTGTCCTCAGGGGCTGCCGTAGCGATGTGTACGGCCGGCCCTCGATGAGCGCCGTACCGGAGGTGGCCCGGTCGATCCCGAGGAGAACGCGGAGCGTACTCGACTTCCCGGCCCCGTTCGGGCCGAGGAAACCGGTGACCCGTCCGGGGGCGGCGCTGAAGCTCACCCGGTCGACGGCCACCTTGGGACCGTACTTCTTCGAAACGTCCTTGACTTCGATCACCGGCACCAGACCCCTTGTGTCGACCGCCTCCTCCGTGCGCATCGAGCTTCACACGCCGGGCCCCGCCGCGCTGACACCCGAAAGTGGACACCTGGCGGCCCCGGTCCGTCCGGGCGGGGCCGGCCTCAGCCGAGGACGCCCGCCTCGTAGGCCAGGACGACGAGGTGGGTCCGGTTCTTGGCGCCGAACTTCTCGAACATGCGCCGAAGGTAGGTACGCACGGTCTCGTTGCTCAGATGGAGTTCTGCTGCGATGTCCTGGCTCCTGTGGCCGGCTGCCAGGAGACGGCAGATCTTGATCTGCTGCTCGGTGAAGGACGGGTGTCCGCCGTCAGGCGGTCCGGCCGGGGCGGCGCCGCCCCTGGCGGAGAGGCGACCGAACAACCGCGACGTCACGTCCAGCGCCAAGGACGCGTGTCCCGCGTGGACGGCTCTGATCGCGCTCAGTATCCGGACGGGCGAAGCGCTCTTCAGGAGGAAGCCGGAAGCGCCGAATCGCAGGGCCTCGTGAACGTATTCGTCGTGGTCGAACGAAGTGAGCATCACGGTTCTCGTCGAAAGCGAATTCCGTCGCAAATCGCGGACGACGTCGATGCCGCTCGGCCCCGGCATCTCGATGTCGAGCAGCAGGACGTCCGGCTCCGAGGCGGCCAGCCGCTTCACCATTCCCTCTCCCGTGTCGGCTGTGCCGACCAGGTCGATATCGGGAACCTTCGCGAAGAATTTCTTGTAGGCGCGCAGGAATCCGTCGTCGTCGTCCGCCATGAAGACCCTGATGGAGGACCCGGGGTGCGTCGGTCCTCCGGCCCCGGCCGCGTCGACGACGGCGATGTCCTCCCTGGCGGGAGGAGAGGGTTCATACACCTGCGAGCTCATGTCTTCTCCGCGTGCCCCGAGAGGAACTGGTGCTTTGCGAGCTCATTGTACAACTCGCAGCTCTGGATCAGTTCGTGGTGGGTTCCCTGGGCGATGACGCGTCCCATGTCGAGGACAATGATCTTGTCCGCCGAGACCACGGTTGAGAAACGATGGGCGATCACCAGCGTTGTCCGGTCGATTGCCGAGAGGTCCAGGGCATCCCGGATCAGGGCCTCGTTGCGGCTGTCCAAATTTGATGTCGCCTCGTCCAGCAGCAGCACGGGGTTCCCGGAGAGCAGAGCCCTGGCGATTGCCAGACGCTGGCGCTGTCCACCACTGAGGCGCATGCCCATTTCGCCGATCTGCTTTTCGAGATAACGGCGTCCTTCCTCGCGGTCCTGCACGAGCCCGACTTGTCTCAGAGCGTCGATGCACTCGGTGTCCGTCGCTTCTGTGTCAGCCAGCATCAGGTTCCCTCTCACGTTCCCGGAAAGTACAACGGCGTCTTGATCGACATATGCTAGCTGCTTCCGGAGTTTATCGCGTGATAATTCCATGACGTCTTGTCCATGGAAGAGTATCCGACCATCGGTCGGTTCGTAGAATCGCTCAAGAAGTGAGAACAGGGTTGATTTGCCAGCGCCGGACGGCCCTACGAGGGCAACGGTTTCCCCCCGTGCGACGGAGAACGAGACGCTGGAGAGCGTCAATTCTGTGGTGTCGGGGACGCTCGACGTCGGTCGGTCATACCGGAACGATACGCCTTCGAATCGGAAGACTTCGTCCGCATGCCCGGCGAGGATACTGCTGTTTGCAGTCTGGATGTCCGGTTCTGTGGGCTCGGACTTTATCTCTAATATGCGCGCCAAGGCGCCGAAAGCTTCACCGAGGGAGGCCACGACATTCCCCACCATCGCGATCGGGGTCACCATGAGCATCAAGTACATGATGAATGCGCTCAGTTCACCGGTGGTGAGCTCCCCCGACGCGACCCTCAGGGCGCCGAAGCCGACGATCACGATCAGGAGAACCTGCACGGCCACACCGGACACCGTCTGCAGCAGCGCGCGCAGACCTGCTGCCCTGAGGCCGGCTCGGCGGACCTCCGAGGCCATCGCCATGGCCTTGTCGGATTCCCGGCCGACCGCCCGGGCGGCTCGCACAGTCTTCATGGACCCCAGCGAGCGCGAGACGCTCTCCGCGAGAGCACCCAGCGCGTTCTGCATCTGGAGCCCGACCGGCCGGGTCTTCCTGCCGAGAGCCAGGACGACGACGAACACGACCAGAACCGCCACGAAGGAAAGGCCGAGCAGTACGGGGTCGATCAACGCCATCATGACAAGCGATATCAATACGGTGATCGTGCTGATGGCAAGGTCGATCAGGCCAGATGTCAGGAAGGTCCGTGTCTCGGAGACGTCTGTCGTCACCCGCGTGACCAGGTCTGCCCGGTCCCGGAAGTCAAGCCTGGCCATCGGCAGCGAGTAGAGGTGCTTCACCAGCCGTTCGCGGGAATCATAGGCGAACCTCTCCCCCGTTCGTTCGATCACGAGTTCGCGAACCCCGGTCAGCACTGCGCTGACGAGCAGGAGCACGACCAGCAGAGCCGCCTCACCCAGAGGGAGGCCGCTCTGGAAGGTGTCGACCATCCTGGACACCACGAGAGGCTGGACCGCGCCGGCGGCGGTGCCGAGGGTGCCGAGGAAGAAGGCGATGCCGAGCGGAACGCGGTACGGCCTCAGGAGCGGCAGGACGTCACGAAAACCGGCGACCGGGCCGTTCGAGGGGCCAGGCGCGCCCCCGTCCCCGGAACGGAGCGGGTCTCGGGGGTCTGTGTCCGTGTCCGAGACGGTCAATTCTTCTCACCGCCTGAGGAGGCGTACTCCGGGGTGCACACGAGCATCTTGCGGAACCCGCCCAGATCGGCGGACTCACCCACGGGGCGACCGTCGATCTCGACCCAGGCATGTGCGGCGAAGGGCCTGTCCTGGACGCCGGTGCACCAGGTGACGCCGTAGCCGTGCCACCTCGCCAGGAGCGCGGTGGCTATCGACCGCGGCAGACAGCCCTCACCGGCGCACAGCGTGCTGACGGAGACGACCAGTCCCCGGTGGTGTTCCACGTCCTCCACCGCTGGTCTCCCGCCGTTGCGCACGACCAGGCTCATGAGCTGCTTGATCCGATGCGGCTTGAGCTGGCTGACGACGAGCGCCAACCCCACACAGGCGCGAGAACGGAGCAGCGCTCCGCGGGAGGCGGACTCCGCTGCCGGTTCCGGTAGGACGGGGCTGCTCACGCTATCCTCCCCTCGACGAGACGCGCCTTTTTCATGTCCCGGAGAAGCTTGCGGACGTCGCGTCGCGCGACGTCCGGGGGCACGTCGAAATCAGTGGTGACGGTCAGGACGAGTTCATCGACCGACCGTTCTACGTCGAGGGCCTCGGCAAGTCGTATGCCAACCGCGTTCAGATGCCAGTAGGTTCCTCTCTTCGTGTCCAGCAGCAGAGCGCCTTCCTCGTTTGCGCTGATCTTGACCGTGGATTTGAGCTTTACCATGCCTGTGTTCCTCCCGCGGCGATTCTGATCTTTTCTTCGCGGACGTTCCGAAGCCATCTCTCGGCGAATTCGAGGTCAACGACTTCCGAATATGCGATCCCGTCTGCCGAGTAGGAATCAGATGCTCTCACCACCTCTTCGTTCTTCACGAGCCCCATGTCACCGAGTAGCGACCCGCCGGAGAAGGTGTCGTGTGCGCGGTCGAGTATCGTCCGGTGGTGGTCGAACACCTCAGGTGTGTAGTCCCCCTTGTCGCGGCGCAGAAAGTAGTCGAGGCCCATCTCTTTCGGTCTCGCTGCTGCAAGCAATGGCTTGGCCGGATACTGTCGCGTTCGATCCCTGTGATTGAGGGAAAGTGCTGCTTCGACGACTCTTCTGTCGAGATACGGGCTGTCGAACTGGACCTTGTCCGACACGTAGTTCATCCTCCTGTTCACTGCCCCATGGACGGTGAGATAGGAGAGTATTTGATGGGCTGTCCGGTCCGGGGACAGTTCGGCGACTCCTTTCCGGAGCTCGGACAGGGCGAGGTTGCTCACCTGCTCCCTGGTTGCTTCGGTGAAGAAGCTGGGGAACCGTGGCACCTGGATCCAGCTCGAGTAATCAGATGCATCGTGAGCTGGATACGAGAAGTTCCCCGAGGCGATCCGGCCGAGCTCATAGGAGAAGGTCCTCCGATCCAAGAGCATTCTGATCAACGCTGGTACAGGGATGCGGTTCATCGTCCGGTACCGCCAGATCCAGGCGTACCTGCCCCGCCCACCCGACCTGAAGTAGGACCAGATCATGCTTGATACCTGCCCGAAAAGGGCGTCCCCTGCGTGTCCGTTCAGATGTAGGGTGCTTCCGGTACCCCCGATATGCTTCTCAATGGTGGAAGCCGATGCTATGGCTGTCGACAGTGCTCCAGGCCCCTCCGGAAAGATAGAGGGTGAGGCCGGGATCTCCCCCGTGATGTGGTCCAGAACCGACTGGTAGGGCACCTTTAAATGATGGGAGGAAATCTCACGCGCTGCGCGGTCCGACCACGACCAGTCGTTGTTTGATTTATCCCTCGACTCCATGAAGAAGGTGTGGAGATTCAGTCCGATGCTGGACAAGAAAAAGCCCAGCGTTGTGGAGTCCAAGCCCCCTGAAAGGTCGGCGCTGACTGCAGGACGGCCTTCTGTGCGTGACCTCAGTGCTGTCTCGATCCCTGTGGAGAGCTTGTGTTTCAGTTCATCCAGCGGCTGGTCAGCCTTCGGTGGGCGCCACCACAGACTTCTTCGGGGTTCGGAATCTTTGGCGATGTGTAGGTATTCTGCAGTCCCCAAGGCGTCGACGTTGAGCCATATCGGCCGCCGCATGAAGGGGTGGGACACCTCGGCGTTGGCGAGGCGCGTGGCGAGTACGCTGTGATCTAACTCGAAACCGTTGAGAGCGGCGAGTGGATACTGTTCGTCGCTCACTACCACAAGCCCGTCGAACCGCGTCCAGAAAAGAGACCTCGACTGAAAGACTGGAGCATAGGCGTGGAGTTCCTCGCCGTTGTGGGCGAAGAGGAGGACATCGAAGTCCACGAGCTCGTCGGCGAGGTCCTTCGTCTGTGAAAGGGAGGAGATCCTGTCCGTTTTCTGTGTGAGATCCCCGCCTTTTAGGCAGGCGTGGCCGGTGACGACGAAGTTTAAATTCCTGTTGTGCGATGTCAAGAACACGCCGCTGGCTGGACTGCCCAGTATCCAGGGGCGTCCGGAGCGATGATGACAGAGCACAGGACCCACTGTGTCCTGGAACAGCGACAGGGTGCGCTCATGAATATCGGTGTCGGGGAGGATGAATAGCGCCACGATCACTCCTCTCGTGCCGGTGGTTTCATTTTGCGTCTCGGGGCTCGTCCTGAATTTCTGTAGAGCGGTATTCTCCGATCTCGCATGGGAGTACGGGGCAGCACTCCAGGAGTGCTGCCCCGTACTTGTTCAGGTCGTTCAGCAGGCGGGGCTGGTCGTCCACAGGGCGCGGAAGCCGAGGATGTCATTGCAGCTCAGGCGACCCAGCGACTTCGTAAGCTTCTTGAACGAACCGATGTGGGTAAGAGAGGGGGAGGTGTACTTCTTCATGGTCTTTCCTTTCTTGGAGAACTGGCGGATCCGGCGGGGCAGCTTCCTTCAGTCTTCCACGGGCGCCAATACAGGTCGTAGGATGCCCCCGAAGGGGCAATGGCTTCCCCAATGACCGTGGCTGTTTGGTCGGAAAGGGCTGTAGGCAGGCCTGCTGATCCGCCGGCCCCGGTATGCGGACGAACGTTTGTCCGTCCGTAGGGAATCTAAGTGAGTTCTCCCGCCCAAGTCAATGAACCTCCGCCGCCACGGTGGATGTCTTTCCTTCTGGAAGTGCAGGTCACGGCGTTGTGAACGTTCGCCCCGGGCTTCACTCGGGGAAAGAAACCCCTGGTGGGGGAGTGTTCTTGCAGAAATCTTCGAAGGAATCAGGGATGAGGCGCCCTCCGGGGCTTCGTGGGCGCTCTGCGGTAATCGTTCTACCCTTATTGAACTGGGGTTACTGGAACAGACATGAGGAAACAGGTTCGATAATCATGAACAAATGATCTTGTATTGGAGGCGGGTACGTTCTGCAATGAATCGTTTCCGTTGCGTCATCAATCCTATTCGCCTCGTCGTCGGGCCGCCTGCTGCTGAATCGCATGTCTATGCATGCGTGAATGGACGCATGTTGTTCAAGGTGAAATTGAGAAATTTGTGAACCAAAGTTTTCCGAGCAGGGGGGTGAAGGAGGGATTTCGTGGACGGGTACTCCTCCATCAGAGCCCGGGTGGGCCCGCACCACCCTGATACGGGCCTCCGTACGGTGGCGGTTGGAAAGGCGCTCGCCGAGGACGGGTGCGGAGGGTGGGGCGCCGTGGCCGGCGGTGCGGGCCGCTGTGGTGGGATCGACGCATGTTGAGAGATGCTCGGGAGGCGTCGGGTCGGCGCTCCGCCGCCTCACGGCTGGTGGACGCCGCCGTGTCCGCGGCCGTCGTGCTGGTCTTCTGGATCCCCCCGGTGCTCGGCCTAGCCCCGGGAGGGGACCGGCTGCTCGGCTCCTGCCTCGCGCTGCTCGTGGGCGGCGCCGTGCTGCTCCGGTGGAGGTTCCCGGCTGCCGCGGTGTCCGTGGCGCTGGCCTCCACGGCGGTGGGATGGCTGCTCTCCGCCACCACCGATCCCATGGTGGGGGCGGCCTGGTGCCTGTACCCCCTGGCGCTGCGGGGCGGGTCCCGGGAACGCGACGCCGGCTCCGTCGTCCTGGGGGTCCTCGTCCTGGTGTCCCTCGTGCTGGGGGTCAGCTCATCGGCACAGGACGCGATGCAGGGGGTCGTGTTCGGCCTCGGCGCGATCGGTGTGGCCTGGCTCCTCGGACGAGCCGAGGCGGAGCGGCTCGGTGCGGTGCGTCGTGCCGAACGCCAGCAGGCCGAGTTCGAGCACGTCCGGAGGGAGGCCGCCATGGCCCGCGAGGTCCACGACGTCGTGGGCCACGCGCTGAGCACCATCAGCGCCGAAGCCGCCGTCGCGCGGGCCGTGTCGTCCTCGGAGCGGGAGGAGCTCCTCGAGGCGCTGGAGGACATCGAGCACCGGTCGCGTTCGGCCCTGGTCCAGGTGCAGGACCTGGTGCGGGCGCTGCGCCGACGTGACCGTGCTCCGCTCGGCGGCGGCGGGAACCACGCCGCCGCGCTTCGTGAGCTGGTCGCGGCGGCGACGGTGAGCGGCCTGGAGGTGGATGCCCACATCGACCTCCCGGAACACGGAGGGGAAGCCGCCTTCGTCGCCACCCGTGTCGTCCAGGAGGCGCTGAGCAACATCGTTCGGCACGCGGCGGCCGAACGGTGCGAGCTCATGCTGGCGCCGGTCGGGGGCGAGCTCGTCGTCCGGGTCGACGACGACGGCGTCGGGATCCGGGCCGGCGGGAGCGCGGGCTCGGGGATCGCCGGGATGCGCGAACGGGTCGAATCCGTCGGAGGGCGTCTGACGGTGACCAGACGTCTGAGCGGAGGGACGCGTGTCCTGGCGGAGCTCCCGCTGGAGGTGCGGCGCTGAGCGCCTCCCCGACCGCGTTCCGGAGCGGCCGGGCCGGCCAAGGTGAGTTGTGAGAGTCTTTGCCGCCCCGATCCCCGACGGGCCGGTCGGCCGGGTCACACTCGGAAGTGGTGTGCGTCCGATGGAGAAGGGGTTCTGATGATCACCACCGACTTCCTGCCCGGTTCACCCTGTTGGACCGATCTGTCGTCGCCCGACGTCGAGGCCTCGGCCGCGTTCTACCGGGAGCTGTTCGGCTGGCAGGCGGTCGAGGGAGGCCCCGACAGCGCCGGGTACCGGTACCTGCTCCTGGACGGCGCCGCCGTGGCCGGGCTCGTGCCGTTCATGGGCGAGAGTGAGAGGCCCGCCTGGACGGTCTACTTCTCCGACCCCGACGTGGACGACACGGTCCTCACGGTGGAGCACCTCGGCGGAACCCTCGTGGTGGAGCCGTTCGACGTCCTCCACCGCGGGCGCATGGCGGAGTTCACCGACCCTCAGGGCGGCTACGCCGGGCTCTGGCAGGCGAGGGCCTTCCGGGGGATGGAGGCCGCCGACCGCCCCGGGACGCTGTGCTGGGTCGAGCTGTGGACCCCCGACGGCGACGGTGCGCGGGATTTCTACGCCGAGCTCTTCAAGTGGTCCTACACCGGCTTCTCCCTGCCGGGGGAGGCCGGGACGTACACGATCGTCACCCCCGCCGGGCAGGGGCGGGACCGGGCGCACGGCGGGATCATGCCGGTCGATCCCGCTCAGCTGGCCGCCACCGGGGGCGCGGCGGACTGGCACCCGGTGTTCGCGGTCGAGAACTGCGACGCGGCCGTGGAGAGGGTCCGATCGGCGGGCGGCCGGGTGTACACGGGTCCGGAGAGCACACCGGGGGTGGGGCGGCTCGCCCTGTGCGCCGACGTGTTCGGCGCGGGGTTCGTCCTGCTCGCGCCCTCGCCGATGTGAAACCGCGCCCGTTCGGGGCCGGGCCCCGGCGGGGACCGCGGCCGCAAGGAACACGGAGGCCACTGCCATGATCACCACCGACTTCACACCGGGCGCCCCCTGTTGGCTGGAGCTGGGCACACCGGACGTCGACGCGGCCGCCGCCTTCTACCGGCGGATGTTCGGGTGGACCGACACCTCGGCGGGACCGCACACGGGCGGTTACCGGTTCGCCCGCCTGGACGGGAAGGACGTCGGCGGGCTCGGCCCGCTGATGGAGGAGGGCGAGCAGCCCGCGTGGACCGCCTACTTCTCCGTCCCGGACGCGGGGGCCGCCGCCAAGGCGGTGCGCGGACTGGGCGGCACCGTACTCGTCGAGCCGCTGGACGTCATGGGACTCGGGTGGATGGCCCACTTCCTGGATCCACGGGGCGGGCACTTCGCCGTTTGGCAGGAGGGGAGGTTCGCCGGGTTCGACGTCGCGGACCGCCCGGGCACCCTGTGCTGGCTCGAACTGTGGTCGCCGGACGGGGCGGGGGCGCGCTCCTTCTACGGCGGGCTCTTCGGATGGTCCTTCCACTCCTTCGCCCTGGCCGGGGCCCATGAGTACACGCTCGTCGGACCGGAGGGGACGGGGGAGGAGGCCGCCCACGGCGGGATCCTGCCCGTCGACAGGTCCCGGCTGTCCGACGACGCGGGCACCGCGCTCTGGATCCCCGTGTTCCGTGTGGACGACTGCGACGCCGCCGCGGAACGGGCGGCCGACGCGGGCGGACAGGTGTACACGGAGCCGGAGGACACGCCGGGCGTGGGGCGGGTCGCGAACTGCGCGGACCCCTTCGGCGCCGGGTTCATGGTCCTCGGCCCGTCGGTGTGAGCCGCCCCCGCGGGCCGGACCGGCCCGCCGACCGGCCCCGCGCGGGCCCGGTCGGGGGACGCCGGGCCCGCTCCGCCGCCTACTGCCGTGACACGGCGGACGCTCCGCCGCGCAGGACGAACTTCCGGATCTTGCCGGTGGCGGTCTTGGGGAGCTGGTCGAGGAACTCCACCTGCGTGGGCGCCTTGAAGTGGGCCAGGTTGTCGCGGGCGAAGCCGATCAGCTCCTTCTCCGTGGCCTCGGCACCCTCGCGCAGCACCACGGACGCCCTCGGCGTCTCGCCCCAGCGCTCGTGCGGCACCCCGACCACCGCGGCCTCCAGCACCGCCGGGTGCCGCAGGAGGACCCCTTCCACCTCGACGGACGAGATGTTCTCGCCGCCGGAGATGATGACGTCCTTGATCCGGTCCTGGATCTCCACGTACCCGTCCGGGTGGGTCACCGCGGCGTCCCCGGTGTGGAACCAGCCGTCGCCCATGGCCGCCTCGGTGGCCTCGGGGTCGTCGTAGTAGCCCTTCATGACCACGTTCCCGCGCACGGTGATCTCCCCGACGGTCGTACCGTCCCAGGGGACCTCCCGGCCGGCGGTGTCCACCACGCGCAGCTCGCCGGAGGTGAGCAGCTCGACCCCCTGCCGGGCCTTGACGGCGGCGCGGTCGCGGCCGGACAGCCCTCCGTGCTCCGGCCGGGGCTCGCACACGGTGATGAACGGAGCGGTCTCCGTCAGCCCGTAGACGTGGGTGACGGTCCAGTCGAAACCGTCTTCCAGGCGCTCGATCGTGTCGGCGGCCGGGGAGGCCCCGGCGGTGACCACGCGCACGCCGGGCGGGACCTCGCCGCGCACCCCCTCCGGGGTGTTGGCCAGCATGATCAGCACGGTGGGCGCCGCGCACAGCCAGGTGACGCCCTCGTCGCGGATCAGGTCGTACACGGTGGCCGGGTCCATCGCGGGCAGGCACACGTGGGCGGCGGACGCGGCCGTCACCGTCCACGTGTAGGTCCAGCCGTTCGCGTGGAACATCGGCAGGGTCCACAGGTACCGGTCGCCGACGTCCATCCGCAGGTGGAGCAGGGTGCCCACCGAGTTCATGTACGCGTTGCGGTGGGTGATCATCACGCCCTTGGGGCGCGCGGTGGTCCCGCTCGTGTAGTTGACGGTCAGGAGGTCGGTCTCCTCGACGACCGGGCGCACGAACTCGGGGGAGGCCTCCGCGACCAGGGCCTCGTAGTCCTCCCAGCCGGACCGGGCCCCCTCCAGCGCCACGAACCGCTCCACGTCCGGAAGCCGGTCGCGGACGGCGTCGACGGTGTCGAGCTGGTCGGCGTGCACGCACAGGACCTTCGCCCCGGAGTGGTTGACGATGTAGGCGAAGTCGTCGGCGGACAGGCGGAAGTTCACCGGTACCAGGACCGCGCCGAGCTGCGGCACCGCGTAGAAGGACTCCAGCTGCGCGTGGGTGTTGGGGGAGATGTACGCGACCCGGTCGCCCTTGGCCACCCCCATGCCCTGGAGGACCGAGGACCACCGGTCGCACCGGTCGAAGAACTCCTCGTAGGTCAGCCGGAGGCCCCGGTCGACGACCGCCTCGCGGTCCGGGTGCAGTCTGCGCGTCCGGCGCGCGAACTCCAGGGGGGTCAGTGCGAGTTCCATGGTGCCTTCCTTCTGTGCTGGGCCGGTCCGTGTCCGCGGCGGGCCCGTGTCCGCGGCGGTTCCCGGCTGGGGGCGGTCACAGTCCGAACAGCCGTGCCGCGTTGCCGTGGAGGACGGCCCGCAGCCAGTCCGGGCCCAGGCCGAGGCGGGTCAGGGCGTGGAGCTGCTCGGCGTAGGGGTAGGGGATGTTCGGGAAGTCGGTGCCCAGCAGGACGCGCTCGCCCAGGTCCGCCAGGCGGGGGAGGGCGTCGGCGGGGAACGGCGCCCGGGCCTCGGCGAAGTCGGTGAACACCATCGTGGTGTCGAGGTGGACGCGGCCGTACTTCTCGGCGAGGCCCAGGAACTCGACGTACTCCGGCGCCCCGGCGTGCGCGATGACGGCGGTCAGCCGGGGGTGTGCGCTCAGGACCTCGGAGAAGGGGCCCGGACCGGTGAAGCGGCCCGGCTCGGGGCCGGAACCGCAGTGGACCACCACGGGCGTCCCGGCGTCGGCGAGGTTCCCCCAGACGTCGGAGAGCAGGGGGTCGCGCGGGTCGTAGCCGCCGACCTGGAGGTGGGCCTTGAACACGAGGACGCCGGCCTCGACGGCGGCGGCCACGTAGTCGCCGGCGCCGGGCTCGGGGTAGAAGGTGGCGCTGCGCAGGCAGTCGGGGTTGTCGTCGGCGAAGCCGCCCGCCCAGTCGTTGAGCCACACGGCCATGTCCGGCCGGTGCGGGTACGAGAGCGCCGTGAAGTGGCGGACGCCGAACCCCCTGAGCAGGTCGAGGCACTCGTGCTCGTCCCCCCGGTAGGCGAGGGGCCACTGGTCTCCGAGGGCGTCGAAGTGGTTCCGCACCTTGCGCAGCACGTTGTGCGGCATGAAGTGCGTGTGGACGTCGATGAGCCCCGGGAGGCCCAGGTCCCGCCAGACCGTGTGGACGTCGGCGGACCCGGACGCGGGGTCGGATGAGACTCGTGTCACACCTGACACGATACGTGGGCGTTCCCCCGCTGTTCGTGCTGGCCCTGCGGGGAACTCCGGGCCGCTCGCGGAAGACGGGGGCCGAGGGGGCGGGGTCGGGGGATGCCGGGACCTCGGTCGCCGCGGAGCCGCCCCGGGCCGTGAACCCTCGGCGCGCCGTTCCGGCGGAGCCCTCCCGGGAAGGCGGAGGGCCCGGCCGGTGCGTCCGGGTCAGCGCCGCCGGGTGCGCGCCGTGGTCGGCGCGATGCGGTCGTTGCGCAGGTGCTCGTAGACGATCGAGGCGCGCACGTCCGCGACCTCGGGTCTCTCCGTCAGCTTGTCGACGACGAACGCGTACAGGCTGTTGTTGTCCGGCAGGGCCACGTGGACCAGGAAGTCCTCGCTGCCCGAGGTGACGAACACGGACAGGGTGTCCGGCAGGGAGCGGACCCAGTCCCGGAAGGCCTCGATGTTGTGGCGTGAGGGCTTCACGACGCTCACGGTGATGAGCGCCTGCACCGGGCGGCCGATCTTCTCCAGGTCCACGTCCAGGATCGAGCCGCGAATCACACCCTTCTCCCGCAGCGCGCGGGTCCGGTCGAGGGTCGTCGTGGGCGATGCGCCGACCGCGGCGGCCACGTCCCGGTTGGTTTTTCGTGCGTCTGACTGGAGTTCGGCCAGAATCGCCGTATCAAGTTCGTCAAGATCAGGCATGGGTGCATTGTAGCCGTATTAAATACGGAATGTTGTGTATACACCCGCTCTATGATTAACATTTAAGAGAAAAGGTCGTATTTGGCTCGCCGAGGAAGTAATCCTTCCGGAGCAGGCACCGTCGCCCCGCCGTTCGGCCCAGCTCTGGCGCGAGGACGCGCCACCGCAGAACACAAGGGACGTCCGTACCGTGAGACCTTCCTCTGTCCCGGCAGCCGCCGACCGACCGTCGGCCCGCCCGCGGACCCGTGGCCGCACCCTGGCCCTCATCGCGATCGTCTGCGCGGCGCTCAACCTGCGCCTGGTGGTCACCTCGCTGTCCCCCCTGCTCGCCACGGTGGGGGAGGAGTTCGGGTTCACCGCCGTCGTCGTCGGCGTGTTCGGCACCCTGCCCCTGATCGCCTTCGCGGTGTTCGGTCTGGTCACGCCCGCGATCATGCGCCGGCTGGGGCCGGAGGCCACCGCCGCTCTGAGCATGCTCCTGACCGGGGCGGGACAGGTCGTGCGCTCCTTCGCCCCCGACACCGGGACCCTGCTGGTCCTCACCGGCATCGCCCTCACCGGCGCGGCGCTGGGCAACGTCGTGCTCCCGCCGCTGATCAAGCAGTACTTCCCCGACCGCCTGGCGGCCCTGAGCACGGTCCAGATGGTCGCCATCCACGCGGGAGCCCTGTTCCCCCCGCTGGTCGCCGTCCCCCTGGCCGAGACGATGGGCTGGCGCTTCGCCCTGGGCGCCTGGTCGGTGCTCGCCCTGGCGGCCGCCCTGCTGTGGGCGCTCCAGGGGCGCCGGGTGCGCCGGGACGCCCCGGCCGTCGCCGCCTCCGGGCGCCGGTCGGGCGCCGTCCCGGCCGACGGCGCGGGGCCGGAGGACGCCGCCGGCGCCGGACCGGCCCGCCCGATCTGGCGGGTCGGCACGGCCTGGCGGATGGCCCTGCTGTTCGGCATGGTCACCTGGAACGTCTTCACCCTGTTCACCTGGCTGCCCGCGCTGCTGACCGGCGCGGGCCACTCCCCGGCCGCTGCCGGTGCCATGGTGTCCCTGATGGTGGGCTCCAGCCTGCTGTTCGGGCTGGTCGCGCCGACCCTGACCCTGCGTGCCGTGAACACCTTCCCGATCGTGGCACTCGGCCTCACCGGCTACGCGGTCGGCTACCTGGGGGTGGCGGCGGCACCGCAGCTGGCGCCGCTGTGGGTGGTCTGCCTGGGCCTGGGCACCAGCCTGTTCGTGGTGACCATGACGATGATCAACGCGCGCAGCACCACCGCGCGGGGCTCGGCGGCCCTGTCCGGGTTCGTGCAGGGCGCGGGCAGCGGGATCGCCCTGGGAGGCCCTCTGCTGTTCGGGCTGCTGCGTGAGCTGACCGGGGGCTGGACCGCCTCGTACGCACTGGTCGCCGGCGGGTCGCTGGCGGTGGCGTTCGTCGTCGCCCACGTCGAGCGCACGCCGTGGACCATCGAGGCGGCCGCGGCCGCGGCCGGGGGCCGTCCCGGCTGACCGGCGCCCCCGCGGGCGGCGTGCCGGTGGGCGGCCCCGGGCCGGGGAAGGCCCCTGCGCCAGCGTGTCGTGGATCTCCCGCGCCAGCCGCTCC
>NZ_JBSHDN010000099.1:0-22970 GCF_053616335.1 Nocardiopsis sp. NPDC055824 | reverse complement strand
GCCCCCCTCCCCCCCCCCCGCGGAGCCCGTCTCCTCCGCCCCGCCGGGGGGGCCCGGGGCCCGCCCGGGTCCCCGCGCCCGCGCCCCGCACCGGGGCCGCGCCGACCACGAAGGAGGGCACGCCGTGCCCAGGATCGCCTACGTCTTCCCCGGCCAGGGGTCACAGGAGCCCGGCATGGGCGCCCCCTGGGCGCACACCCCCTCCTGGGGTCTCGTGGAGCGCGCGTCGCGGGTCAGCGGCCGGGACGTCGCCGGCCTTCTGCTCGGGGCGGACGCCGACACGCTCCGCCGCACCGACAACGCCCAGCTCGCCACGTTCGTCCTGGCCTGCGTCGCGCACGGCGAGGTACGCGACGCCCTGCCGGGGGCCGCGCCGGTCGCCGTCGCCGGGCACAGCCTCGGCGAGTACACGGCACTGGTCGCCTCGGGAGCGCTCGCCTACGACGACGGGGTGCGCCTGGTCGCCGCGCGGGGCGAGGCCATGCGCCGGGCCACCGAGCTCACCCCCGGCACCATGGGCGTGGTCCTCGGCCTGGACGTCCGCGCCGTACAGCGGATCGCCGCCGGCCTCCGCCGCGACGGCGCCCGCGTGTGGGTCGCCAACCTCAACTCGCCCCGCCAGAGCGTCCTCTCGGGAGCCCCGGAGGGCGTGGCGCTCTGCGCGGAGGCCGCCCTCGCCGAGGGGGCCGCCCGGGTCGTGGACATCCCCGTGGGCGGCGCCTTCCACAGTCCGCTGATGGAGCCCGCCCGCGCCCGACTGCGCGCGGCCCTCGCCCGGGCCGGGCTGCGCACGGCCGCCGTGCCCGTGGTCGCCAACGTGGACGCCCGCCCCCACACCCGCCCGGACCTGTGGCCCGGGCTCATGCTCGACCAGCTCACCCGCCCGGTGCGCTGGCTCGACGCGGTGCGGACCCTCACCGGGGACCTCGGCGCCGACCTCCTGGTCGAGATCGGGCCGGGGCGCGTCCTCACCGGGTTCACCCGGCGCATCAGCCCCCGCACCGGCCGCCTGTCCGTCTCCGCGCCCGACCACGTGCCCGCCCTGGCGGCGGCCGTCGGCGCGGCGCGGGAGGACGGCGCGCCGGTCCCCGCCGCCCACGGGGCGGCCTGACCCGTCCCCCGCTCCGGGCCCGCACCGCGCGGGCCCCGGAGGCACCACGAAGGAGCGCCAGTGTTCGCAGGAGCCGACAGGACCACGTCCCGCCACGGGCGGTGGGCGGCGGCCCCCGCGGCCGTCCCCGCCGGGGGCGGCGGCGCGCAGGACGCCCCGGCCGACGGCGCGGGGAGCGGGCCCGCGGCCACGGGGCGGCGCCGCCCGGACCGGGGGGCCGGTCCGACGACCGGCGCCCCCGGCCTCCCGTGGAGCGCCGCGGCGGGCGCCGCGGCCGTCGCCCTCACCGCGGCGCTGTTCGCCGACTGGGACACCCTGGTCGGCCCCCTCGCCGGGGCGGTGACCGGCCGGGGCTTCCCCCTGCCCGGAGCCGTCACCACCCCGTGGCCGGACCTGGCGGTCCTGACCGCCGTGCTCGTCGCCGCGCTGCACCCCCTGCTGCGCCGCGGAGCCCGGACGGACACCCTTCCCGGCGCCTGGTCGGTCCCGGTGACCGCGTTCGCCGCCGCGGGGCTGGCGGGCGCCGCCGCGGGCCTGCTGGCCGGCGGGTCCGCGGGAGGGGCCGCCGCGACGGTGTGGCACCTGCTCGCCCAGACCGGGCAGGGCGGCCTGTTCGGCCTGCTGTTCGGGGCGCCCGCGGCGGTCGCCGTCCTGGCGGCCGAACGCCTGGCCCCCGGGGCCCGGCGGGGCCCCGCCGGGGCGGGGGGACCGCGCCCCGGGGCGGCGCCGGCCGCCGGGTACCCCGGCGGGGCGCGGACCCGGGGGCGCTCCCCGTACGCCGCGCTCACCGCGGCCCTGCTCCTCCTCCCGACGGCGGTCATGGGGGCGGGCGCGTACCTGCTCGGCACGGACGTCCCCGGCGACTGCTCCCCGCTCGCCTGCGCCTCACCCGTCGACGAACTCCTGCTCAACGGCGAGGTCGGGCTGCGCCTCGTGGTCCCCGGGTGGGCGGCGGCCGTCGCCGTCGCGGCGGCCCTGCGCGCGCTCCCGCCCACCCGCGGGTGGCCCCTGTGGTCCCACCTCCTGCTCGCGGTCGGCGGGACCGGGCTCGCCGTCGTCCTGCTCTCCGGCCTGGTCGTCGGCTCCGACGTCTGACCCCGGCCCGCCCCGCACCGGCCGCCCGCACCTTCACACCCCCGAGGACAGACGATGACCGGAAGAAGTCCCGCACCCAGCAGACGCGCCTTCCTCGGAACCGCCGCGGCGGCCGGGATCGGCGGACTGGCCTGGTTCGCCGCCCGCCCGGCGACGGCCGCCCCGCCCCCTCCCGCGGCCCGCCGCGCCTACATCGGCGGGTTCACCGCCGGCGAGTACGGGCTGCCGGGGCTCCCCGGCATCGGGATCGGCAGCGTCGGCGCGGACGGCTCCCTGCGGATCGACGGCTACCACGAGGGCATCGACAACCCCTCCTACCTGGCGGCGGGTCCCCGGGGCGACGTCCTCTACGCGGTCAGCCAGACCGGCGACGGCCACGTGCACGCCTTCCGGATCGGGGACGACGGCGGGCTGGAGCCCCTCAACGCCGCGCCCACCGAGGGCGCCGCCCCCGTCCACCTGGCCGCCCACCCCGACGGCCGGTTCCTCATGACCGCCAACTACGACTCGGCGGGCGTCGCCGTCCACGCCCTGGCGGAGGACGGCTCGATCGGGGCGCTGCTGGACCTGGTCGAGCACGAGGGCTCCGGCCCCGATCCGGTGGAGCAGGCCGCCCCGCACCCGCACATGTGCCTCTTCGTGCCCGGGACCCACGACGTGATCGTCCCCGACAAGGGCAACGACCACGTGTACGTCTACTCCCTCGACCCCGGCACCGGGAGGCTCACCGAGCGGAGCCGCACCCTCGTCGCGGAGGGGGCCGGGCCCCGGCACGCCGCGCTCCACCCCTCCGGCCGCCACCTGTACGTCTCCAACGAGCTCGGGTCCACCCTGACCGCCTTCGCCTACGATCCCGTCGGCGCCGTGCTGACCCCCGGCGAGTCGGTGTCGGTGGCCGCCCCGGGCGCCGACCCGCGCAACGCGCCCTCCGGCGTGGTCGTCGACGCCGGCGGCCGGTTCGTCCTCACCGCCGACCGGGGGCTGGACACCGTGGTCTCCTACGCGGTCCGCGACGGCGGCGCCTCCCTGGACCTGGTGGAGTCCCAGCCGGTCACCACCAAGGGTCCGGGGACGCGCTGGCCCCGGGGCATCGCCCTGGACCCCTCCGGCCGCTACGTGTACGCGGCCAACCAGGCCGGGCAGTCCGTCACCGTGCACCGCGTCTCGGCCGCCGGGCGGCTCACCCCCGTGGGGGCGCCGGTCCCGGTGGCCAGCCCCTCGTGCGTCGTGCTGTCAGATCGCTGACCCGCGGTCGGCCGGGGAGAACTCCCGGTCGAACACCCTCCCGGACGTGTGCTGGCGGGCGATCCGCCGCAGCGCCGCGAGCAGGGGGTCTCCGAACACGGTCCACAGCACCAGCCGCTCGACCAGTGCGTCCTCGTCCGCGTACAGGCCCAGGACCCCTATCTCGGCGCCGGTCATCCGGTCGGCGGCGGCCGCGTAGGCCTCCACCACCACCGCGGTGTCGGCGTCGTCCAGCCAGTGGAGGGTCCTGAGCAGCTTGACCAGCGTGCGCCAGGACGCCGTGTCCTGGTCGACCGTCCACCCGTGCCGGTCGGCGACCCTCCTGGCCAGGGCCAGCGCCTCGTCGTCCGCCGGTTCGACGTCGGTGTGCGGGGCGGAGGAGGAGCCCTCCAGGGTCCGCAGGACCATGCCGAAGGTCTCGTGCGGCGTCCTGGTCCCGCCCGCCATGGCGCCCAGCAGGCCGCGCACCTGGTCCGGGTCCAGCCCGCCCACCTCCACCAGCACGCGGACCAGGCGCAGGCGGCGCAGATCCTCGGGGCTGTACCCGTGTCTCTCGGAGGGATGGGAGATCAGGCGCTCCCGCTGGTAGTACTCGACCGTGGCCACGGGCACCGAGGCCCGGTCGCTCAGCTCCGAGATGCGCACAGGTGGCTCGCTTTCCGCTCCGAGGGGCGTCGGCCCGGGACCCTGGGGGGACCGGACCGCACGCCGGGCCCTTGTGTGATTGATCGAACGCGGTCAGTGATGACACGGGGGAGGGCGGTGTCGCCGCGTCATTCCCTCGGTCCACTCAACCAGCCCGGAGAACGTCCGGACATACCACGAAAGAGGCATCGCGCCTTCAGCCGACGGAGCCGCCGTGGACGCTCCGGGTCCCGGCCGCGCCGGTGAGGATGGCGTGCTGGAGGCGGCACAGCTCCTCGGAGGGCTCCAGTCCCAACTGGTCGTGCAGGGTGTCCCGTGCCGCCCGGAAGGCGCTCAGCGCCTCGCCGCGGCGTCCGGACCGGCTCAGCGCGTCGATGAGCCGGGCGTGGAACCCCTCGTGCAGGGGGTAGACGCTCACGAGGTCCCGGAGCTCGGGCAGGACCTCGCGGTGGAGGCCCAGCCGGAGGGCGGAGTCCACGCGCAGCTCCCTGACCCGTGTGTAGGTCTCGGTCAGGCGCGCCACGTGCCCGGCCAGGACGCGGCCGGGGCGGACGTCGGACAGGACCGGGCCCCGCCACAGGGAGAGCGCCTGCTCGGCCCGGTCCACCACCTCGTCGTGGCGGTGCTCGGTCCACAGGACCTGTGCCTGGCCGACCAGCTGCTGGAAGGCGAACAGGTCCAGCTCCTCCGGCGCCAGGTCCATGCGGTACCCCGAGCCCCGGGTCAGCAGGACGCGGCGGGCCGTGTCGGCCCCGCAGGAGCGTTCCAGGGCGCCGCGCAGGTGGTAGACGTGCGTGCGGATCGTCTTGAGGGCCGTGGTCGGCGGCTCGCCGTCCCACAGCTCGTCCATCAGGGTGTCCACGCCCACGGTCTGGTTGGCGCGGACGAGGAGGAGCCCGAGGAGCCGGGCGACCTTGGGGCCCCGGCGGAGCGCCTCGCCCCCGCGGGACTCCAGCTCCAGGGGACCGAGGATCTTGAAGCGGGTCATCGCGTCTCTCCTTCTCGTTCTGGGCCCCGGCCGCGCTCCGGTCGGGCTCCCGGGGCCTCGGGACCGGGACCGCCGGCCGCCCGGGGGCGGCCCCCGCTCGCCCCCGTCCCGGTCCGGTACCGGGAAACCGTGTTCTGACCTGCGGTCACAGGGGAAATCTAGGACCGCCGACGGGCGTCCACAAGCGGATTGTCCGCAAGGTGCCAGGCCTCTACCTCGAAGGAGGTACGGGACGGGGGCGCGGGGCCGGGGCGCGGGGCCGGGCGTCGAGGGGGAGGGGAGGGGCGGCGGAGGGGCGCCGCCCGGGCTCAGAAGCGCGGCTCGGCCTTCTTGCGGTGCGAGGGCAGCGCCCCGGTCTCCACCGCCTTGTTCACGGCGTCGATGCGCGAGACCGCGTCGAGCTTCTCGAAGATGTTGCGCATGTGCCGCTTGACGGTCCCCTCGGTGATGTCCAGGCTCCGGGCGATCTCCCGGTTGCTCATGGCCTCGGACACCAGCCTCAGGACCTCCACCTCGCGCGGGGTGAGCGTCGAGTCGGTCGTCGGCGGCCGGTGCCAGTTCGGGGAGGAGACGACGACCGTCGTGCGGTCGGGGTCGCGCAGCCCCCGGATGGCCGCGACCAGGGTCACCATGTCCACCGTCTTGTGCAGGTACCCGCGCACGCCGAGGGAGAGCAGGTCGCTCACGAGCGCCGAGTCGTCGTGCATGCTCAGGATGACCACGTGCGTGTCGGGCGCTTGGTTCAGCAGCTCCCGAACGGTGTGCCGGGGGTCGTGCTCCGGCATCTCCAGGTCGAGGAGGACGACGTCGGCGCGTGCGGCGACCACGGTCGGGACCAGGGAGCGGGCCGAACCCACGCTGGCGACCACCTCCAGTCCGGGCTGGGCCCGTAACAGGTCGCAGAGGGCCTCGCGCAGCAGGTGGTGGTCGTCGACCACGGCGATCCGGATCATCGTGCGGACTCCGCTCCGATCGAGGGGGTGGTGATGGGGACGAGGATCATCGTGCGGGTCCCGTCCTCGGGCGAGCTGAGGAACCGGACGCGCCCGCCCAGGGCGGTGATGCGCTCGGAGAGGGAGGTCAGGCCGGTCGAGGCGCCGTCCTCGGAGCCGCGGGCCAGCTGTGCCTCCACGTCGAACCCGGAGCCGTCGTCCGAGGCGATCGCCCGGACCTCGGTACGGTCGAGGCGCACGGCGATGTGCACCTGGGCGGCCCCCGCGTGCCGCACGGAGTTGCGCAGGCACTCGCGCAGCACGAGGAACAGCTCGTCGAGGAAGTGCGGGGGCACCCACGACTCCTCGCCGGAGAAGTCCATCCGGACCTCGGGGACCGTCAGGTCGAGGGAGTCGGCGTAGGAGCGCAGGGCGGTTTCGAGCGACCCGGCGCGCTCGCTGCGGCGCTGGTCGGAGATGAGCACGCGGAGCTGCTGGTTGAGTTCGAGGAGCGCGCCCTTGAGGGCGCGCAGGCGCCCGTGGGCCTTCGCGTCGGGCTTGTGGGCGGAGAGCAGCTCGTACAGTTCCAGCTGGCGGTTGGCCAGGCTGACGGAACTGCCGAGGCGGTCGTGCAGCTCGCGGGCGAGGAAGCGCCGGAACTCCTGGTTGGCGGCCTGCTCCTGGCTCAGGAATCGGGCGTTGGCACGGATCTGGGCGGCCTCCATGCGCAGGGTGGTCTCGTTCTGGGCGGTGACGAGCGCGGCCCGCACCCCGGCCGACGGGGCGTCGGGCGGCAGCGCGGCGGTGATCTCCTCGAAGAGGAAGCGGGCCGCCTGGCCGGTGTGGCGCGGGTGGATGGCCCAGGACTCCCCCTCCAGCTCGGCCCAGTAGGTCTCCGTCATCCGGTTGACGCGCTGGGAGGGGCGGCCGTGGTGGAGGCTCCAGGCGCTGTCGCGGATGACGGAGGCGGCCCACGCGGAGGCGTACGGCCAGGATTCCGGATCGGTCCTCAGCGGGTTGTGCTCCGCGAAGAGGCGGGTGGAGAGGCGCCCCACCAGTTCGGGGGTCCTTCTCAGAAAGGAATCGGCGTGGGAGTTCTCCGGGAAGGGCGGCAGAACGCCGTTCTCCCACTCGGGGAAGGCCGAATCCTTACCATGCATAGGATGGTCGTGTCCATTCATTGAGCGCGTCACGAGAGGACCTGTCGTGTAAGGGGACGTGAATGCGGTTCGGGGCCGCGGATCCGGGCCCCGAGGACGACCGGTGGGAAGCTGTCCGGGCACGGCCCGGCGGAGGTCCTCACGTTCCTGTGCGTTCACGCCACCCCCCGGTCAGGCGATTCCCGTCGGACCCCGCCGTGGGCAGCGCTTCCCCGGGCGCTGGTACGGAGTCCCACCCGATTTCTCCCGCGAAGGTCGTTTCTGGGAGGGTTCTGGGCGCGAATGTCCTGTTGGATCCGTTCGGGGTCCGCGCCCGCCTGGTTCGGGTTTGTGTTTCAGTAGCGTATGTGATGGCGGAGCGGGCGGAAAAGGTTCTCGTGGGCCGGTTCCGGTCAATGGCAGAAGTCGGAAGAATCGCAGGTCAGGGTACAATGTCTGACTTGTGGCTTAAGTCACTTATATCCGTGTTGCGGTGGCGCTTTCGCGAGGGGAGGGACCGGTTCGGGCGGCCTGCCGGGCCGCCCCGGGCCGCTGCGGGCGACGCCCCCTCAGCCGCGGTCGAAGGCGGGCGCGAGGGCCGCCTCGAACCGGGCCACCCAGTCGGCGGGGCCGCCCTCCACCCACGGGCAGTCGCGGACGAAGTGCTCCCACTCGTGCGCCATGGAGTCCCCGGTGAAGCCCGCGCCCTCGCGCAGACGCCGTTCGTCCAGGCCGTCGGCCGCCTCGCCCAGCTCCGCGCGCAGCAGCGGCAGGAGCAGTTCGCGGGAGAGCCTGTGGCGCTCACCCAGCAGGACGGCGTCGTACAGGTCCTTCCCCTGCGGGTAGGTGTCGGTGTACAGCCACTGCACCTTCCAGGCGAGGGAGAGCTCCGCGCTCGCCACCGGCACCTCCGCCCCGGCGACCACGGCCCGGACGGGCGGGACGGGCAGGAGCTCGTTGAACACCACGTCGACCTGCACGGTGCCCGGCGGCACCCCGTCGGCGCTCCACGGGACCACGACGCGGCGCCCCGGGGCCCTCTCGTACGTCCAGATGCCCTCGGTCCGCGCACCGCCCGCGTCGAAGGAGATCCCTTCGGCGTCCGCGCCCGCGACCGCGGCGACGAGGCCGGCGAACATGCGGTCCGCCGGTTCGCCGAACGGCGCGGTCTCGGCGGGGACCACCACGAAGTCCAGGTCGCGCGGGCGGCGGGCGGCCTCCCCCGCCCACACAGGCATGGCCATGCTGCCGCGCAGGACGAGGGAGTCGCGCCAGGGTGTGCGCGCGATCGCCCGCAGGGCGGCCTCCATCGCCCGCCGGTTCGCGTCCCACCAGCGGTCTCCGGCCGCGGGGTCGGCGAACACCGGCTCCCCGGCCCTGAGGGCGCGGTCGAACTGCTTGAGCGCGGGGTCGAACACCTCCTCCTGGGAGGCGGCCGACCCGGCGGTGTTCGGCAGGAACGTGGCGGGGAGCCGGTCGTGCACGGGGTCGCCTCCCGGCGGGACCTCCTCGCCCTCGGGGACCGGGGCGGCCCCCAGCCACCCCGCGTCCAGGGACACCGCGGTGTCGTGCACGACGAACTCGCGCTCGACCGACAGCACGCGCGGCCGCGGCCCCTCCCCCCGCTCCATCGACACGCCGGCGCCCTGGAGCGCTCGGAACAGCGTGTCCTCGAGGCGCTGCGCCTCCCGGCGGCCCACCCGCGAACACCGCTGGGTGACGAACCGCTCCTGGCGGCCGTCCTCGCGGATCCTGCGCGCGTTGCGGGACAGCCGGGCCCGGTGCGGCTCCACGACCGCGGAGAGCGCGCCGAGGTCGGCCCCCGACGGGAGCAGCAGCTTGACGTGCGTCTCGAAGTAGGTCCCTCCGGGGAGTACGGCCGCGGCCCCGCGCGTCGCGGGGACGCCGGCGTTCTCCCTGGGCACCTCGATCTTGGTGCGGACGACCGCGAACCCGGCCTCCGCCAGCCGTCCGGCCCACCGCTCGGCCAGGGCGATCGCCTCCTCCAGGGTGCCCTTGCCGTGGAACGTGACCATCGGCTGGGAGGGCGACTCCCCGCGGTCCAGCTCGATGTGCGTGAACTTGAGCCCGACCCCCTCCGCCCACCGGGCGGCCCCCGACACGTGTTCCGGGGTCGGCGCTGCCAATGTCAGGTGGGTCTCGAAGTGGCCGAAGAACTCCATCGGGTGCCTTCTCCTGTTTCGGGGCGAGGGGCGAGGGGCGAGGGGCGAGGGGGCGAGGGGGCGAGGGGGCGGACGCACGGAACGTGCCGGCGGCGGGGCACCCCCGCCGACCGCGCCCGGCAGGCGCGCGAGACGGGACGCGCACCGCCCGGCGGCGGTTCCGGACGCGGGCCGTCCCGGTCCGGGGCTCAGCGCGGGGCGAGGCCCTCGAAGAGGACCCGGACCACCTCGGCCAGGCTCTCCTCGACCTTCTCGGGCGGGGCCGCGGCCTTGAGCGTGGCGAAACCGTGCAGGGCGGCGGAGACGGTCATGGCGACGGGCCAGGGGTCGCCCCCGGCGATCTCGCCGTCGGACTGGCCGTCGACGATGGGCCGCACCACCGTGTCGAGCAGCCGCTCCATGGCGGCGGACAGCTGCGCGGAGGACCGGGGGTCGTGCTTGCGCGCGTACATCAGGTCGAGCAGCGCCGCGTTGTCGATCGCGAACCCCACGTAGGTCCGGGCCAGGGCCAGTACGCGGGTCCGGACGCCGTCCTCCCCGACGGCGGCCAGGGCGTCTTCGAGGCGTCCGGTGAGTCGGTCGAACCCGGTGAGCGCCAGCGCGTCGAGGAGGGCCTGCTTGTCCTTGAAGTGGCGGCCGGGCGCGGCGTGGCTCACCCCCGCCTCGCGGGCGAGCTCGCGCAGGGACAGCGCGGACGGACCGCGTTCGGCGAGAGCGCGCTCGGCGTTGGCGATCAGTGCGGCGCGCAGGTCTCCGTGGTGGTAGGGGCGGTCGGCCATGCCGCCCAGCATAAACGGAGGTGTCGACGTCCCCCCATTGTTGTCATTGACAACTTGTCGGGGGCTCGCCTACCGTGGCGGGATGGACACCTCACAGGTCACCATCCCCGACCTCGGCGGCCGCACCGCGATCGTCACCGGAGCCAACAGCGGCCTGGGGGTCGAGACCACGCGCATGCTGGTCGCGGCGGGGGCCCGCGTCGTCATGGCGGTGCGGGACGAGGTCAAGGGCCGGGCGGCGGCGGACAGCGTCGGCGGCGACACCGAGGTGCGCCGGCTCGACCTCGCCGACCTGGCGTCCGTGCGGGAGTTCGCCGACCGCTGGGAGGGCGACCTCCACCTCCTGATCAACAACGCGGGCATCATGGCGGTCGCGCAGGGGACCACCAGGGACGGCTTCGAGCTCCAGTTCGGCACCAACCACCTCGGCCACTTCGCGCTCACGAACCTCCTCCTGGAGCACATCACCGGCCGGGTCGTCACCCTCTCCTCGGGGCTGCACCGCAGTGCGCCGGGCATCGACTTCGACGACGTCAACCTGGAGCGCGGCTACACCCCCTACCGGGCCTACAACCAGTCCAAGCTCGCGAACCTGCTGTTCACGCTGGAGCTCCAGCGCCGCTTGGAGGACGCCGGCTCCCCGGTGCTGTCCACGGCCGCCCACCCCGGCTACGCGGCGACCGGCCTCCAGAGCCACGGCGCCAACCCGGTCTCCCGCGCCCTCCTGCTCCTTGGCAACCGGGTCCTCGCCCAGAGCCCCGCCCACGGCGCGCTGCCCACGATCTTCGCCGCCACCCAGGACGTGCCGGGCGCTGCCTTCGCCGGCCCCAAGGCCATGGGCGGGTTGCGCGGCGCCCCCGCGCTCTCCAGCCGGAGCGAGGCCGCCTGGGACGGGCGCGCCGCCAAGCGTCTCTGGGCGCTGTCGGAGGAGCTGACCGGGGTCGCGTTCCCGCTCCGGCCGAAGGACCGCGGCTGAGCGGACCGCCCGGAACACGGGGACCGGACCGAGCATGGAGGGTCCCGCCGAACCCGGCGGGACCCTCCGTCGTCCGCAGCCCCGCTACGGGGTGAGCACCAGCTCGTCGACGGCGGCCTCCCGCACCGCCTCCTCGCTGACGACGAACGGCAGGGTCCCGCCCCCGCTCCACGGCTCCAGCTGGTCGTCGTAGTGGGGGTGGAAGGCGTGGCCGGAGTTCCCGGTGAGGTGGATCCACGTGGACGCGTCCCGGTCGGACAGGTCCACCACCATCCGCATCGACGGCACCGCGGTGATCCCGTAGCCCTCGGCGTCGTTCCAGCCGGTGGCGTTCACGATGCCGGAGCCGCCGGAGCTCTCCACCGGGCCCCGGTTGAACAGCCACTCGACCGGTCCGATCCCGGACGTGCCGAACGACTCGTGGGTCGCTGTGAGGGTGTGCAGGTCGCCCCAGCGCCAGTCGGCGGGCTCGTCGCCCAGCAGCTCCGTCAGCTCCGCCGCGGCGGCGTCCATCGCGGCGGCCAGCACCTCGTCGCGCCCGCTCGCCTCCGTGCCCCGCCACCAGTCCGAGTCGGGGTCGTCGAGCAGGCCGCCCACCACGTACATCCCGCGCGAGTTCCCGCTCATCGCGTACGGCTCCAGCTCGTCGAACAGCAGGGGGAGCAGGTGCCGCCAGGTGGCCTGGTAGAACGCGGCCCCGGCCGAGTCCGTGTCGGTGAACAGGTCCCAGTCGCGCAGCTGCTCCTGGGCCCGGGCGGCGACGCCGTCCACCTCGGCCTCCAGCAGGTGCGGGACGACGTCGACGGCCCCGCCGTGGTAGGAGTCCATGTGGATGTCCGACATGTCCTGGCCGTCGACCGGTCCGTCCGCGAGGGCCGCGTCCAGCAGGTCGTTGATCCGCTGGGAGCGGTAGCCGTAGTCCCAGTCGTCGGTGAGCATGTGCTCGTAGTCGGCGTCCACACCCGACTGGTTCGCGGTGACGATGACGCCCGACTCGGGGTTGTACACGCTCGGCAGCTCGTCGAAGGGGATGTAGTCCTCCCAGTCGTAGTCGGAGTCCCACCCGGGGGCGGGGTAGCGGCCGTCGCCCCTGCCGCGGACCGGCACCGCGCCGGGCGCCTGGTAGCCGATGTTGCCCTCGTTGTCGGCGTAGACGAGGTTCTGCGCGGGGACGTCGAACTGGCTCGCGGCCTCACGGAAGCCGTCCCAGTCGCGGGCCCGGTTGAGGGTGAAGATCGCCTCCGCCGTGGTGCCCGGGCTCAGCGCGGTCCACTGGAGGGAGACCGCGTACTCGCCGCCGTCCGCGCCCTCCGGCCCGGCGTCCTCCGCGACGGCGGCCAGCCCCTCGCCCACGGCGGTGTCGGACATCAGCGGGCCGTGGTGGGTGGAGCGGACGACGATGTCGACGTCGTCGCCTCCGGCGACCCGGATGGTCTCCTCCCGGGTCTCCAGCGGCAGGGTCTCGCCGTCGACCACGTAGCCGTCGCCGTCGATCTCCTCGACGAACAGGTCCATGACGTCGGGGTTGAGGTTGGTGAACCCCCACGCGATCGACTCGTTCTGCCCGATCACCACGCCGGGCAGCCCGGAGAAGCTGAACCCGCTGACGTCGAACGGGCAGGCGTCGGTGATCTCGGTGCAGTGCAGCCCGATCTGGTACCAGGTGGACGGCATCGACGCGCCCAGGTGGGGGTCGTTGGCCAGGAGCGGGAGGCCGCTCTCGGTGTGCTCGCCGCCGACGACCCACGAGTTGGAGCCCAGGTCGGGGCTGGTGCTGGGGCCGAGCATGCGCGGCAGCGACGCGGCGGCGTCCGCCACCCCGGACAGGGCCGGGACGACGCCCTCGGGGAGTTCGGGGGCGCGGCGCTCGTCGCCCTCCGGCGGACCGTCCCCGGACCCGCCCTCCTCGCCCGGGACGATGTGCTCGCCGGTGTCCGTGATGGGCTCGTGCTCCTCGAACGGGTAGGCCGGGTAGAGGTCCTCGACCTGCTCCTCGGTCAGCCCGGCGTCGAGGAGCTGGGCGCGCTCGGTCTCCTCCTGCATGTTGCCGCCCAGGTCCCAGGCCATGGCCTTGAGCCAGGCGAGGCTGTCGACGGGGCTCCACTCCTCGATGCCGTGCCCCCCGTTGAGCACGGCCAGGAGGCCGTACTCCAGGCTCGCCGCCGCGCCGTCGTGCCCGTCCAGCCACGCGTTGACGCCGTCCGCGTAGGAGTCGAGGTAGCCCCGCGTCTCGGGGGTCAGGAGCTCGTACTCCTGCTCGGCGACGTGCCGCCAGCCCATGGTGCGCAGGTAGACGTCGGTGTCCACCTGGTCGGGGCCGAACAGCTCGGCGGTGCGCCCCGCCGTGACGTGGCGGCGGAAGTCCATCTCCCAGAACCGGTCCTGGGCGTGGGTGAACCCCTGTGCCATGAAGAGGTCGCGGGTGTTGTCGGCGTAGACGTGCGCGACGCCGTTGCCGTCGCGCAGCACGGTGACCTGTGACTCCAGCCCCGGGAGGGCGAGTTCGCCCGAGGTCTCGGGGAAGGATCTCCGGACGGTCCAGACCCCGAGGAGCGCGGCGACGAGCACCAGGGCCGTCACGGTCGCCAGAAAGCCCAGAAGTACACGAACAAGCACACGCTTACGCATTACACCCATGGCGGAACCCTAGAGTGCCCGAGGTCACAGTCTCTAGTGGTCGGCATGTGTGGGCCCAAGTCGTTACCAACTGGTACGCCCGGGTCGGCGGCCCCGCCGGCGCGGGCCGGGGTGGTTCGCGCCCCGGCCGCGGAGGGGGTCAGGAGCCGAGCACCTCCGCCAGGCGCTCGGCGACCATCGGGACGCTGTAGTAGTCCATGCGGAAGGACGCGGCGCCGAGGGTGAACACCCGGTCCTCCTCCCAGGCGGGGATGTTCTCCAGGGTGGGGGAGGCCTCCAGGTAGTCCTCGATCTCCTGGCCCTGGGTGTTGACGAACAGCAGCGTGGCGTCGCCGAAGTCCGAGGCGCGCTCGGCCGACAGCTCGACGATGTCGCCGCGCTCCCCGCCCTGGCCGCCCGGTGCGGCGACGTCGTCGGGCAGTGCGTGGACGGTGAGCCCGAGGTCGGTGGCCAGGCGTCCCTGCGCGGACTCCTCGGTGAACACGTTGAACCCGTTCGGGGTGCCGGTCAGGATGACCACGTCGTGCGCGGTGTCCAGGTCCGCGGAGACCTCCTCGACCAGTGCCTCGTACTCGGCGGTGATCTCCTCGGCCCGGTCCTGGCGCGCGAAGGTCTCGGCGTACTGGTCGGTGGTGTCCAGCCAGGCCGTGTCGGACTCGCCGTGCACGACGGTGGGGGCGATTCCGGAGAGCTGTTCGTACAGCTCCTCGGGGACGGTGTCGGCGCCGAACCCGTTGCCGACGATGAGGTCGGGCTCCGCGGCGGCGACCGCCTCCAGGCCGACCTCCGGGCCGGGCAGGGGCTCGACGCCCCGCTCGTCGGCGGTCTGCGCCCACTGGGCGAAGAAGCCCTTGTCGTCGGTGAGGGCGGAGGTGCCCGTGACGCCCGACGCGACCACGGGGACGTCCAGGCTCAGGAGGAGGGGCGTGCTGGTGACGCTGACCGAGACGACCCTCTCGGGTTCCGCGGGGATCTCGGTGTCTCCGTAGAGGTGGGTGACGGTGCGGGTCTCCCCCTCGCCGGCGGGGGACACTGCGGTGTCCCCGGCGCCGCAGCCCGCGAGGAGGAGGACGAGGGTCGCGGCGGCCGCGCCGGTGGTTAGGGTGGCGGAGACAGGTGCTTGCTTCATGACAAGAATAGTTAGGTATGGCTATCCTAAATGTCAATCCGGTAGAGTGCGAGGAACGATGACCACGTCACGGCCGTCCCCCCGAAGCACCCCTCCGGCCCGCAAGGACACCGGGGTGCCGTCCGCCCGCGCGGCGGGCGAGGCCCTGTTCCGCGTGGCCCAGCGCCTGGAGCGGCTGCTCGGCGGTCTCGCGGCGGAGCACGGCCTCACCGTGTTCCAGGCGCGTGCGCTCCGGGCCCTGCACGACACCGCGTCGCAGAGCGCGCTGGCCCGGCAGCTGGGCTGCACGGCCTCGCGCGTGTCGATCGTCACGGGCGAGCTGGAGGCGCGCGGGCTCGTGCGCAGGGTCGCCGCGGTCAGCGACCGGCGCATGCGCGTGGCCCGCCCCACGGAGGAGGGCAGCCGCGTGGTCGACGCGATCGGAGCGGGGCTGAACGCCCGGTCGCCGCTCTCGACGGCCCTCTCCGAGGACGAGGTGGTCGCCCTGTACGGGCTCCTCGCCGAGGTCGAGGCCGCCCCCGAGGACTGACGCCGGCCGCCGTCCGGTCCTCAGCCGGGCCCGTTCCCGGTCCTGCCTGCCCCGGGAACGGGCCCGGTCCGCTCCGTCGCCCGGATCCCGCACGCCTCCGTCCGTCCCGTCCGCCCCGCCCACGACACGAGAAGCCGGAGAGGCCGAACCGCCCATGCCGCAGCCCGCCACCTACACGATCCCCCCGCGCCTCAAGCGCACCGTCCGCCCCGAACGGGTCGCCACACCCGGCGTGGACGGGGCCGCCCGCGACCCCGAGGCGTTCTGGCGCGGTGTGGAGGCGGGGGGCACCCCCGTGGTGGGCGGGGACGACGGCACGGGCCACCGGACGGTGACCTTCCTGTGGCGGGGCGGGGACGAACTCGCCGACGTCGTCCTCGTCGCGAACAAGATCGCCGACGCCGACTCCTACGAGCACAACCGCATGGAGCGGGTCCCCGGCACCGACGTGTGGCACCTGACCTACCGGATGCGCGACGACTGGCGGGCCTCCTACACGGTCGCCCCCGTGCCCGCCGACGGCGCGCCCGCACCCGAGGGGGCCCTGTCCGCGACGACCCGGCTGCGGCGCGAGCGCGCCCTCGCCGTCGCCGACCCGGAGGACCGCCCCGCCGTCGCCCGCTGGTTCGACGCCCTGGCCCACGCCGTCCCCGACCCCCTCGCCCGGGAGCGGCTGGACGCCACCGCGTCGGTGGTCTCCCTGCCCGGCGCCCCGCCCGAGCTGTGGCGTCCGTCCGGCGGACGGGTCTGCGCGGCCCGCACCGAGGGGGAGGCCCCGGCGGGGGCCGGCACGGTGACCGCGGCGCGACTCACCGGCGCCGCGTTGGGCAACACCCGTACCGTGTGGGTCCACCGGCCCGCCCAGGCCCCGCCGGACGGGACCCCCTGGCCGGTCGTCGTCCTCCTGGACGGCCAGGACTGGCACACGCTGCCCCTGGCCCCGCTCCTCGACGGGCTGATCGCCGACGGAACCCTGCCCCCGGCCCTGACCGTGATGGTCGACTCCCTGGACCCCGCCACCCGGACACGTGAGCTGGCCTGCGACGACGCCTTCGTGGACTTCCTCGGGCACGAGCTCCTCCCGTGGCTCGGCGACCGCCACGACGTCGCCTCCGACCCCGGGCGCACCCTCGTCGCCGGGCAGAGCCTGGGCGGACTCACCGCCCTCTACGCGGCCCACCGCGCACCGCACCGGTTCGGCCGGGTCCTGTCCCAGTCGGGCTCGTTCTGGTGGCCGAACGTCGCCGTGGCCGGCGGGGAGAGCGAGCGCATGGCGGGCCTGGTCGCCGGGGCGGACACCGTCCCCGGCCGGGTCCACCTCAGCGCGGGCCTCAACGAGTGGGCCCTGCTCGACGCCAACAGGCGCCTGCGCGACGCCCTGGCGGCGCGCGGGGCCGAACTGGGCCGGGAGCCCGGATCGGTGGTGCTCACCGAGTACAACGGCGGCCACGACCGCGCCTGCTGGCGGGCCGGGCTGCCGGACGGGCTGGTCTTCCTCACCTCCGACTGGGAGCGCCGAGGACGGTGACCGGGGACGGCCGCGCGGAGAGCCCGTCCCTCGCCCCGCGTGCCGGGCCCGGACGGCGCGGTGCGGGACGGCCGCCCGCCCCGTGGCCGCCCCTCCGGCGCCCCGCGGAGCCGCGTCAGATCCGGACGCCCGCCCCGGCGGCCTCCCGGCGCAGCCGCGCCACGACCTCGCCCGCCGGGTCCTCCGAGGCCAGCCGGAACCCCTGGCCCGCCCAGAGGGCCATCCCCCCGGTGTCCCCGGCCCTCGCCGCGGCGGCGCGCAGCGGCTTGGTCATGTGGTGCACGTCCGGGTAGGCGTAGGGCCTCTCCGGGTGCTCGGTGATGAACCGGTTGACCAGTCCCCGCGCCGGGCGCCCCGTGAACGCCCAGGTCACCGCGGTCCGATCGAAGGCGGGGTCGGCGAGCGCCGCCTTGTGCGCGGGGTTGGCGCCGCTCTCCGGGCAGCGCAGGAACGCGGTCCCCAGCTGCGCCGCCGCCGCGCCCGCGCCGAGGACGCGGGCGATCCCCTCCCCGGTCATGAGGCCGCCGGCGGCGATCACCGGCACGTCCACCGCCGCGACCACGTCGGCCACGAGGTCGAGCAGCTGCCGGTCCCCGCCGCGGACCGGGTCGAACGACGCCCGGTGCCCGCCCGCCTCCAGGCCCTGCGCGCACACCCCGTCGGCGCCGCGCTCCACGGCGGTCCGCGCCTCCTCGGCCGTGGTCACCGTGACCACGGTGGCGGTCCCCACGGCGCGCAGCCGGGCGAGGACGGCGGCGCCGGGGCAGCCGAACGTGAACCCGGCCACCGGGACCGCGGCCTCGACCAGCAGGTCGATCTTGGCCTCCCACGCGTCGTCGTCGTGCACCGGCTCGCCGACGGCCGCCCCCTGGCGCCCGGACTCGGACTCCAGCCGCAGCCGGTGGGCCCGGACCGTCGCCGGGTCGGAGGAAGGGCCGGGCACGAACACGTTCACCCCGAAGGCCTCGGCGCCGGCCTCGCGCACCCGCCGGATCTGGTCGCGGACCGCGTCGGGCGACAGGTACCCGGCGGCGAGGTGTCCGATCCCGCCCGCGCGGTCCACGGCCGCCGCCAGGGCGGGCGTGGAACTGCCGCCCGCCATGGGCGCCTGGACGACCGGGCGCTCCCGCAGTAGTTCCGTCAGACTCATGTGTCCCTCACTTCTCCCGGTTCTCGGATCTCCCGGATGCCGGAGAAATGCTACCGACCGGTGTTTTTCGGGAACGCGCGGACGCCCGGCGTTCGGAGCGGCGCATTTCCGAGAAAGGTGTCCCGGGTCACAACAATGGTTTTCGCGGGGATTCCCGCGCTGCTGCCGGGGCCGGGGAACGGTGGCGGGGCGCCCTTTCGAGGCTGCCCGCGGCGCGCTTGCCCGGGCGGCACCGCCCCTCTCCGAGCGGCCGGGACGCCGCCGGGATCACCCGCGCGGACCGTCCGCCTCCGGCGCGGGCTCCGCCCCCTCCGCGGGCCGCGCCCCCTCGGCGTGCCGCGCCGGGTCCGGAACGATCCGCGCGAGCACCGCCGACGCCACCGCCAGGAGCACGCCGACCGAGGCCAGCGCCGTCGTCGCCCGGGGCAGGCCGAACAGCTCCCACAGCCACCCGAACGACAGCGTGGTCGCCATGAGGAAGACTCCGGCGACCATCGACAGCATCGAGAACATGGTGTTGCGGTTGGCGTCGGTGAACATCGTCTGCTGCCACACGCCCGTCAGCACGCCCGCCAGCCCGATCAGGAACTCGCCCGCGACGAGGCCGGCCCACAGGGGCACGGACCCGTGCGCGGCCAGGGCCACGGGCGCGCCCACCAGGGTCGCGCACGCCGGACCCCACAGCCGGGGGTCCCGCAGGTCCAGGAACTTCGCGCACAGGGCCCCCACCGTCAGGGCCGCCGTCATCACCAGCAGCATCAGCCCGTTGAGCCGCACGTCGTCGCCGTGCGCGGCAACCAGCATCGGCTGCCAGGACACCACCAGGAGGGCGGTGCCCACGGCCATCGACGCCGTCAGAGCCACCAGGGGCAGGAACCGGACGCCCGCCACCAGTGAGGCCGACTCGGCGACGATGGCGAGGACCCGGCGCCCCGGCTGGCCCGGCGACGGGGGGAAGCACACCGGGCCGAGCGCCGCCAGCAGCACGAGGAGTCCGCCACCCGCGGCGACCAGCAGGTCGGCGGGCAGCCAGGCGCCCGCCACCATGACCGAGGCCGCCCCCAGGACCGCGCCGCTCCTCCTCGCCACCTGTTCGTACCGGACCGTCCGCGCGATCCGGGCCGCCCGGTCCCGGCTGCCGATCCGGTTGACCACGAGCGCGGTGGGCGTCCCCGAGTACAGGTGGTAGCCGAACGCCCACAGGACCAGGGCCGGCGCCGTCGTGGCGAGCGCGTCGGCGAGTCCGAACGCCGCGAACCCCGCTCCCCACAGGGCCAGTCCCGCCACCATGAGCCGGCGGTGCCCGTAGCGGTCGCCGAGCGCTCCGCTCGGCGCCTCGACGACCAGGCCGACCAGGTGCGCCGCGGCGAGCACCGAGCCCAGGAGCCACGGGTCCACCCCGCGCTCCAGGAGGATCGTGACGAAGACCGCGCCGAAAAGGAAATCGGCCACGGCCGCGGCCAGGACGAAAACGGAGAAACGGCGGAGGAGGGAGTTCTCCCGTAACGGCGCGACGGTCATGGCAGGTGCTTTCCTGTCAGGGGGTGTCGTTCCCGTGCGTGAATTCCGGCCAAACTAACACGCGTTCACCCTGTCAGCCGACTGATTTATCCACAGCCGTTTCCTGTGAGAAACCGGTCAGGGTGTCCGCGAGGGCCCCCGCCAGGACCGGGATCCCCGGGTGCGTGCTCCCGCGCGGCCACACCAGCCCCAACGACGACTCGGGGAGTCCGCTGACCGGCACGAACACGATGTCCTCCCGGCCCTGGTACCGCGCGGTGGACCCGCACAGCAGCATCGCGCCCCGGCCCGCGGCGACCAGCGACAACCCCTCCTGGAGCGTGTCCACCCCGGACTCGTGCCGGATCGTCCGGCCGAGCGGGGTGGCGGTCGGGGAGTGCACGCGCAGCCAGTAGTCGGGCGCGTTCCGGACCGGGACGAGCGGCACCCGCGCCATGTCCTCCACACCGACCCGGGACCGCGAGGCCAGCGGGTGGTCCGCGGAGAGCACGAGCCGCTGCGGCTGCCGGGAGAACTCCGGCCCCACCACCAGGTCCCGCTCGCGCACGGGGAGCAGCACGACGGCGGCGTCGACCTCGCCCTCGCGCAGCGGCCCGAACGGGTCGGAGAGCGTGATCTCCACGATGTCCACCCGGGAGTCGGGGGCCCGCTCCTCGAACACCCGGACGGCCGTGGCCACGGGGCCGTTCACCCAACACTGGAAGCCGAGGCGCAACCGGCGCCGCCCGTCCCGGGCGCGCTCGCGGGCCCCGTCCACCACCGCCGCGAGGGTGCGGTAGGCGGGCCCCAGCGCGGCGAGGAACTCCTCGCCGAACGGCGTGAGCGACACGCGGCGGCTCGTCCGGTCCACGAGGGGCGCGCCGACCCGGTTCTCCAGCGAGCGCAGCAGCTGGCTGACCCTGCTCTGCGACACGAACAGCCGCTCGCCCGCGTGGCCGAAGTGCAGCTCCTCCGCCAGGACCAGGAAGCACTCCAGCTCCCGGATCTCGATGCCCTTCACCAGGCCCCGCCCCCGCTCGTGTGCGCGCCGTCGTGGCGCCGGTCACGTCCCGGGGCCGCGCACCGGGATCGATGAACCTCCCTCATGGAAGCATGAGCGGTTCGCCGTTGTTCCGGCCGCCTCCCGGGTCTTGGCTGGTGCCCATGACCACCGCGCGTACGGGGGAGAACCCCGAGGGGCAGCGTCACGAGCCCCGACCACCTGTTCCGTCCGACCAGGGCCGCCCGGCGGCCCCGCCCCCGCCTCCGTCCTCCCCGGCCCGGGGGTGGGCGGCCGTCGCCGCCGTGGCCGCCGCGACCTTCACCGCGGTCACCTCCGAGATGCTGCCGGTGGGACTGCTGACGCCGATGGGGGACTCCCTGGGCGTCACCGGCGGCACCGCGGGGCTCACCCTGACGATCACCGGCCTGGTGGCGGCGGCCTCCGCCCCCTTCGTCCCGGCGGCGGTCGCCCGCGCGGACCGCCGCACGGCCCTCGTGGGGTTCCTGCTGCTGCTCTGCGCCGCGAACCTGGTGTCCGCGCTCGCGCCGGACTTCGCGGTGATGGTCGCCGCCAGGGTCCTGATGGGCGTCGGCATGGGCGGGGTCTGGGCGCTGGCCGCGCCGCTCGCCCCGCGACTGGTGCCCGGCGGGTCGGTCGGCGCGGCCACGACCGTGATCTTCGCCGGTATCGCGGTCGCGTCCGTCCTGGGGGTGCCCGTCGGCGCGTTCGTCGGCGCCCTGGCCGGGTGGCGGGCGGCCTTCGCGGCGTTCGCGGGGCTGGCCCTGCTGGTGGCGGTCGCCCTGGCGCTCCTCCTCCCCGCGCTCCCCCCGGAGGGGGCGGCGCGGCCCGGAGGTGCGGCGGGCCTGTTCCGCGACCCCCGTGTGGTCACCGCCTTCCTGGTCACCGGGTTGCTGGTGACCGGCCACTTCGCCGCCTACACCTACGTCCGGCCGGTCCTGGCCGACGCGGCGGGACTCGGGGCCGGGCTCATCGGCACGATGCTGCTGGTCTACGGCGTCGCCGGCGTGCTCGGCAACTTCGCGGCGGGTCCCCGGGCCGCACGGGCGCCGCGCGCCACCGTCGCGGTGATCGCGGCCCTGCTGGCCGGATCGGTGCTGCTCGTGCCGCTCCTCGGCGGGGGCGCCATGGCGGCCGGGGCGCTGGTGGCCGTGTGGGGGCTGGCCTACGGGGGAGTGTCGGTGAGCGTCCAGTCCTGGCTGATGGCCTCGGCGCAGGGGGAGCGCGAGACCGCCTCCGGGGTCTTCGTCGGGGTCTTCAACGCCAGCATCGCGCTGGGCGCGTTCGCGGGCGGGCGCGTCCTCGACGCGGCCGGGACCGCGCCGGTGACCTGGCTGGCCGGGGCCCTGGTCCTGGGAGCCCTGGTGGTCGCCCTGGCGGGCCGGGCCCCGTCGAACCCCCGCTGAGGGGCGGGGTTCCGGACCCGCCGAGGGCCGCCCGGGGCCGCGGGCTCCTCGGCGGCGGGGCCTCGGGCGCGGGGTCCCGGCCCGGTGGGTCCGACCTGCCGGGATCGACCAGGGAGGCCACCGGATACGCTCGGCGCGACAAGCAGTTTCGCGGGGAGGGAACCACCATGACAGCGACCGCGGTCGTCACCGGAGCCAGCAGCGGGATCGGGGCCGCCACCGCGCGCGGACTGGCGGCGGAGGGTTACGAGGTGGTCCTCGTGGCCCGCCGCGCGGACCGCATCGAGGCGCTGGCCGACGAACTGGTCAAGGAGGGCCACAGCGCCCGCGCCCACGTCCTCGACGTCACCGACCGCCCGGCGGTGGACGCCTTCGCGGAGTCCCTGGGCGCCTGCGACGTGCTGGTGAACAACGCGGGCGGCGCCATCGGCACCGAGACCGTCGCGACCGCCGATCCCGCCGACTGGCGGACCATGTACGAGGTCAACGTCATCGGCGTCCTCAACATGACGCAGGCGCTGCTGCCCAAGCTCATCGCCGGTGGCGACGGAACCGTTCTGGTGGTGTCCTCGGTGGCCGGGCACGTGGCCTACGAGGGCGGCGGCGGGTACGTGGCGGCCAAGCACGGAGCCCACTCCGTCGCCGCCACGCTGCGGCTGGAGCTGTGCGGGGAGCCGGTCCGGGTGCTGGAGGTCGCCCCCGGGATGGTCATGACCGAGGAGTTCTCCCTCAACCGGCTGCGGGGGGACGCCGACAGGGCCGCGGCGGTCTACGAGGGCGTGCCCGACCCGCTCAGCGCGGAGGACGTCGCGGACACCATCGTGTGGGCGATCACCCGGCCCCCGCACGTGAACATCGACCTCATGGTGGTGCGCCCGCGTGCCCAGGCCGCCCAGCACAAGGTCCACCGCGTGAAGGGCTGACCCGGCGACCGCTGCGGCCCGGCCCCGGCCGGGGCCGGGCCGCCGCGGGGCCGG
>NZ_JBSHDN010000098.1:0-23769 GCF_053616335.1 Nocardiopsis sp. NPDC055824 | reverse complement strand
GCTCGGCGCCGCCCCCGTCCGTGCCCGGGACCGGGCCGCCGGGAGGCGCCGCGGCGACGCGTCCGCGCCGCACGTGGGTACGCACCGGGACCGGCCGCCCCATCGGAACGGGGCATGGCACCCCCTGCGGCCTTTACGACGTAGATTCATCAGGAGCGGACGGCTCGGGACAGCGGCCGCCGGGCCCCGGTGGCGCGGACAGGACCCCTGCCTCAGCCTGCCTCGGACCGGGGCCCACGGGCGGTGACGCGGATCTTGGACTGGCCGTGCGGCCGTTCCTCCCAGTCCTCCATGAAGCGCGCGTCGAGCCCGTGCTTCTCCGCCAGGGCGATCAGCGTGTCGGTGCGGTAGTAGAAGTCCTCGCGCAGCACCTGGTGCTCCTCGCCCTCGGTCCGGTCGAACGTGAAGTCGAAGAACCCGCCCGGCGCCAGGATCCTCTCCACGTTCGCCAGGGCCTCGTCGATCACCTCGATCGGCGAGTGGGAGAACACGCTGTGCGCGTGCACCACGTCGAAGCGGCCCTCGGGCAGGAACGAGAACGTCAGGTCCCGCGTGATCGTCAGGTGCGGCAGCTTGGACTGGAGCCCCCGCTCCACGAGGACCCCCTTGGCGGCGATGAGGATGTCCGGGGAGATGTCGATCCCGTAGTAGCCCCCCTCGTCCAGGTAGTCGATCAGCCGCCACCCCGCCCGCAGGTTGCCGCAGCCGATGTCCAGCATCCGGTGCCCGGGTTCGAGGCCGTGCTCGACCAGGTAGTCGAACTGCATCCGCCCCAGGGCCAGCCAGCGTTCCTCGTTCCGGCTGCCCACCGCGGCCCTGGGGTCCCTGGCCGCGTCGGAGGCCATCACCGCCCGGTAGTAGTCCACGTGGTCGCGGTGGGCCATCCGCAGTCTCCAGTCCCGGACGGACCGGCGCACATAGGGCACCACCCTTCCGGGGTTGCGCAACGCGTAGCGCACCTTGTGCGCCAGGGACGAACGGTTCGCGTTGAGGGACTCGGCTGTCTTGTTCGGCATCGGCAGAACTCTCGTGTCGAAGGCGCTCCGCGTGCCCGCCGGGTCGCGGGCCAGGGGACCACGAGGCTACTTCTTCCGACCCGGCGGCGGAAGGGAGGCCGGGGCGCCGCGGGCGCGCGCCCGGGAGCCCCCTCAGCCTCCGGAGCGCTCCCGCCGGGCCGCCGCCAGGCGGACGGCGCCCCAGACCGGGAGGAGGACGGCGATCGCCCCCACCACGGCCCCGGTGGCGAACCCGGCCAGGTCCGCGGCGCCCTCCGCGTCGGCGACGCCGGACACCAGGTTCAGCACCGACCACCCGCCCGCGACGAGGGCGACCGTGAGGGAGGCTCCGATGACGAGCACCCCCTTGCGGCCGAAGAAGTAGCGGCGTCCGCCGGGCGCCGGCGGGGAGTCCAACTCCGCGCCGGGCCCCGCGGTGACCGCACCGGGACGCTTGAAGTAGGAGAGGACGGACCAGCGCCCGCACGGCTCCCAGCCCCCGGGCGCCAGCCGGTCCCCGAGGATTTCACGGTCCGCGCGCCCGGAGCCGACCTCCTGGCGGTACTCCCACGTCTGGGGCCGTTCCGCGGACCTCCGGCTGACGAAGCGGCCGAGCCTGTCCACCCGCTCCACCTCCCATCCCTGGGCGCCCATCTCGTTGAGCCGGGCGGGCGCCTCGAAGGCGTCTGCGGTCCACACGAGGGCCTCGTCCTCCGGGTCGGCCCCGGTACCGCCGGAGTCCACCTCGCCGGAGGCGCGGGTCAGCGCCGAGGCGAACTCCTCCACCGGGCCGAACTCCTCCTCGGGGTCCGCACCGCTCTCCGCCGCGTGGGCGGAGAGGTCGTCCAGCAGCGCCCGGGACCGCTCACCGTCCACGCCGTGCTCCCGCAGCCGTGCGGCGAGGGCTCCGAAGTAGTCGCTCATGCAGTCTCTCCGTCCACGAGTACCGAGCGCACCGAGGCGTCGAACTCCATCCAGGCCGCGCCCTGCTCCCGCAGGAAGGCACGTCCACCGTCGGTCAGTGTGTAGTAGCGGCGGCCGGGCCCCTTCGGCGCGGCGCGATACTCCGCGACGACCAGCCCGGCCTCTTCCAACCGGTTGAGCACCGGGTAGAGCGTGCCTCCGCGGATCCTGCCGAACCCGCTCCCGTCCAAGCGCTTGGAGATCTCGTAGCCGTAGCTCTCCCCCTCGGTCAGGGTGGCCAGGACCAGGAGGTCCAGCACCCCCTTGAGCCAGCTCGCGCGGCGGTCCATGCGTGCGTCCTCCTCCGTCGGGAACCGCACGCACCGGTCATCCGGAACCTGCTCCCCCTCGCCTCCGCCACCAGCAGTGGCTCGACTTCACTACCTAGACAGTATCGCCACCTAGTCAGAGTTACAACCTAGGTGGCATCGCTGCACAGATACAGGTCCGGGCACACGAAGGGCCCCGGCCCGCCGACTGCGGCGGACCGGGGCCCGGAACGACGGACGGCCCCGCGAGCGCGATCACGCGCGGGCGGGGCCGTGCCGTCATGGAACAGGGGTGACGCGAACCGGCCGCGAACCGCGAGGCGAAGCCTCGCGCCGGGTCCGGGAAGGCGTCCACGGACACAACGACGGGACGGCCCCGCGCGGCGGCATGAGCCGTCGCACGGGACCGTCCCGTCATCGAGTGGAGGTGGCGGGAATCGAACCCGCGTCCTTCAGCACCGAGCCAGGGCTTCTCCGGGTGCAGTCTGCGCTGTCGTTCTACTCGGCCCCAGCGCTTGCACAGACACATCGCTGACAGGCCCAGCCACGAAAATGTCCCGCTCAGGCCCCGTGGCCTGATCTGAGCGGTAAGTCACCTTGTTGATGCCGAGTCCTGGGCCGATGACATGCTCAGGTCGACAGAGACGCTATCGCTTAGGCAGCGAGAGCGAACTCAGTGCGCTTAGAATTGGCACTTGTGTTTATGCGAATGCAGGATTAACGAGGTCACAAACGCAACCCTCGACCCGCTTCCCCTGGAACGACTACCGAAGTCGAAACCGATCACCCCCTGTGAAATTGTCAAAGCCTCCCGTCAGACGGTCGGCCGACACGCGAGCGTCGAACGCCCGTGCGTCCGTCACTCTACCCTTACAACGGCACGGGGGCCAAGCTGATTCCCGTCCGGGGCCCCGAATCCTCCCGGACGCGGAGAACCCCCGTGAGCGCGGACGCGAGAAGTGGTCGACGCGGCTCACGGGGGGCGGTCGGCAGGGTCCGGCCGACCTCGTGGGAACCGGCAGGATCTCCCCCGAGATGAGGTCCTGCCCCACGTACTGGTCCGCTACCCCCGTGGCGGTCCCAGTCACAGGGGAAGACGCGAGCGGTCCCCCCGGGAGTTGCCCGGGGGGACCGTTCTTTGCCGCTCCTTGGCCTGCGCGGACCCGCCGCCCGCCGGGGACCGCCGGCCGCGACAGGGCGGGGCCTGCGCCCCGCCGGCCGCTACCAGCCGACCTGCTCCTCGCCGCCGGTGAGCTCGGCCCCGTCCAGCGGGACCGTCCCCTCGGCGGGAGAGCCGGAGGCCAGGGTGTTGAGGAAGACGTTCGTGGCGTCCACCGCGTACTGCGACCACGCGGTCATGCTCGGGTCCACCTCGGCCAGGACCGCGAAGGCGATCCCGTCCTTGTAGCCCACGAACCAGTGCAGCGCGGTGCCGTCCTGCTCGGTGCGGGCGGCCTGCCCGTACACCTCTCCCCCGCCGGCGAGCAGTTCGGGCATCCGGTTGACGACGGCGTCGCGCATCCCCGTGCGCACCACCTCGAGGTGGGCCTCGTCCAGGGCCTCGGCCCCGGCCGGGGACGGGCCCTCCTGCCGGACCAGGGTGGGGGCGTGCCAGGTGCCGTCGGCGACGGCGCCCGCCGCGAGCGCCATGCTCAGCGGGCTCACCCGGACGCCGTGCTCGCCGATCATGGCGGAGGCGACGTCCTCGTCGGCGCCGCCGATGGAGACGGCGCCGGAGGACGCGGGGACGGGCAGCTGCCACTCGGCGCCGATGCCCAGCTTCTGCGACGTCTCGGCCAGGGCGTCGGCCCCCACCTCGGAGCCGAGTTCCACGAACCCGACGTTGCAGATGAAGGCCAGGTTGCGGGCCAGGTCCGGTTCCCCGGACAGGAACCCGCTGCTGGGGTTGACGTAGGTCCGTCCGCCGACCTCGGCCGAGAAACCGCACGGCACGACGCCGTCGGGCGTGGTGGCGCCGGACTCCAGCGCCGCCAGGGCCGACACCATCGTGAAGGCTCCCCCGGGCTCGTAGGAGCCGGTGAGGGCCGCGTCGTCGGTGGTGTTGCCGGAGGCGTTGGCGGCTGCCAGGACCTCGCCGCTGGCGGCGTCCACGGCCACCAGGTAGCCGTTGTCGGGCAGGGTCTCCAGGGCCGTCTCCGCGGCGCGCTGCACGCCCGAGTCCAGGGTCGTGTCGATGACCCCGCTGAGCTCCCCCGCCCACGAGTCGAGGACGTCGGTGACCTCTCCGCCGTCGTCCAGGGAGACGACCTGGGTGGTGCCGGAGCCCGCCAGCTCGTGCTGGAAGATGTTCTGGAGGCCGCTCAGCCCGATCGTGTCGCCCGCCTGGTAGGGGCCCGGCACACGGGCGGACACCCGGTGCTCGGACGTGCCGGCGACCTCGCCCAGCAGGAACGGCGCCATCGACGGCGTCAGGTTGATCTCGACCTCCTGCGTGTCGACGCCGGAGATCCTCCCGGCCTCGCTCAGCAGGTTCTCGTCGACGCTGGAGCCGCGCATGAGCACGAGCGGCTGGAACTGCTCGGGCGGGGCGGAGCGCACGCGGTTGAGGAGCGGGTCGGGGTCCTCCTCCAGGAGTTCGGCGAGCTGGGTGACCCCGGCCTCCTTGTCCTCCATCTCGGCGGGGAACACGCCGAACGCGGTCACGCTGTCCGCGGAGACCAGCGGCTCGCCCTCGCGGTCGAGGATCTGCCCGCGCTCCTGGCTCTCGTAGCTGACCGCCAGCCGCTCGTTCTCGCTGAGGTCGGGGTGCAGGACGCTCGACGACCAGCTGATCTTCCAGCCGTCCGCGCCCCACACCAGGGGCATGCGGCCGGTGTAGTTCCATGTCGGGTCGCCGATGCCGAGGTCCGCGTGCACCTCGAACTCGGCGTCGGCCGCGTCGCCGTCACGGGTGATGGGGCCCAGGCCGAAGCGCAGGGACGCCAGGTCGAGCTGTTCGCGCATGTCCGTGAGCGCGCCCGCGACCTCTTCGGGGTCGCCGTCGGTGTACGCCGCGGCCCCCTCGTGGTCCCCGTCCTGCCAGGCGAGCAGGAAGGACCTGACCGCCACCTCCGGACTGGGGTTCGGTGTGCAGGCGGCCAGGGTGGCGGCGAGGATCAGTGCGCTGCCGACGGCCGTGAACCGGCCAAGGGGACGGGGGGACACCGTGTGTGTTCCTTTCGGGCGCCTCATCGGTTGCGGCGGCGGAGCGCGCGTTCCATGTCCCGCTTCGCCTCGCGCTCGGCGATGTCGTGGCGCTTGTCGTACTCACGCTTACCGCGGGCCAGAGCGATCTCGACCTTGGCCCGGCCGTCGCTGAAGTACAGGGAAAGCGGTACCAGCGTGTGACCGGGCTCCCGGGTCTTCCCGATGAGCCGGGAGATCTGCTCGCGGTGCAGGAGTAGCTTACGCGATCGCCGGGCCGCGTGGTTGGTCCAGGTTCCCTGCGAGTACTCCGGGATGTGCACGTTCTCCAGCCACACCTCGCCGTCGTTGATGTGGGCGAAGCCGTCGACGAGGGAGGCCCGGCCCTGCCGGAGCGACTTGACCTCGGTGCCTGTGAGGACCAGACCCGCCTCGTAGGTCTCGTCGATGTGGTAGTCGTGCCGGGCTCGCTTGTTCTGCGCGATGAGCTTGTGCCCGGTTTCCCGTGCCACAGGTCTGTCCCTTCATACGTCCGGGGGGCACGAGGCCCCCCGGTTGTGGTCTTTCCGCCCCTCGGCGGCCGCGTCAGACCTTCAGGTAGCGGCGCAGGGTGAGGAACGAGGTCACGGCGCACAGCAGCACACCGAGGATCATCGACACGCCGATGACGTACATCAGCGCGCCCGTGCCGAGGGCGACGTCGAACTGGAACCACTCCTCGATCCGGGTGAGCAGCGTGAACCGTGTGGCCACGATGAACCCGGAGGCGATCAGACCGCCGGCGAAACCGGCGATCGCGCCCTCGAGGAGGAACGGCAGCTGGATGTAGAAGTTGGACGCGCCGACCAGCCGCATGATGCCGGTCTCCCGGCGGCGGCTGTAGGCGGAGAGCCTGATCGTGTTGCCGATCAGCAGCGCGGCCGCGGCCAGCTGCACGAGGGCGACGACCAGGGCGGCCCACTTGAGGACGTCCAGCAGACCGAAGAACTGCTCCAGCAGGCCCCTGTCGTTGGAGACGCTGTCGACGCCGGGCGACCCCTGGACCGCCGCGCGCACCGTGTCGTAGTGCGACGGGTCGGTGAGCTGCACCCGGTAGTTGTCCGGGATGTCGCCCTCCTGGGCGGCGCCGGCCAGGGCCTCGTTGGAGGCGCCGAGCCGGTCCTGGAAGTCCTGCCAGGCCTGGGCCGGGGTCAGGTACTCGTAGCCGTCGACCTCGTTCATGCCGTCCAGCTTGGCGGCCAGCTCGGTGCGGTCCTCCTCCGTCGCCGCGCCGTTCTCCTCGCAGATGCTGGTCGGCGAGATGTCGGTGCACATGTAGACGGTCAGCGTGATCCGCTCGTCCCAGTAGGTGCGCATCTCGGAGACCTGCTGGTTGACCAGCAGACCGGCACCGAACAGGCTGAGGGAGATGGCCACCGTCGTGATGACGGCGATGGTCATCGTCAGGTTTCGACGCAGGCCGATCCACGTCTCGGAGAGAACGAATTGTGCTCGCATGATCTGTTAAAGGTCCATCCTTCGGGGCTTTGCCGCGCCGGTCCTCGCAGCAAGGAGGTCAGTACGCCTGGCCGTAGACGCCGCGCGTCTGGTCGCGCACTACCAGGCCCTCTTCAAGCTCGATCACGCGCTTGCGCATCGAGTCGACGATGGCGGCGTCGTGTGTCGCCATGACGACGGTGGTGCCCGTGCGGTTGATTCGGTCCAGCACCTTCATGATGCCGATGGAGGTCGCGGGGTCGATGTTTCCGGTGGGCTCGTCGGCCAGCAGGATCTGCGGGCGGTTGACGAAGGCGCGGGCGATGGCCACGCGCTGCTGCTCACCACCGGAGAGCTCGTTGGGCATGCGCCCGGCCTTGCCCTCCAGGCCGACGAGTTCGACGACCTCGGGCACGACCTTGCGGATGAAGCGCCGCGGCTTGCCGATGACCTCCAGGGCGAAGGCGACGTTCTCGAAGACGTTCTTGTTCGGCAGGAGTCGGAAGTCCTGGAAGACGCATCCGATGCGTCGGCGCAGGTGCGGGACCTTCCAGTTGGAAAGCCGCGCGAGGTCCTTGCCGGCGACGTGGACGCGTCCCTTGTCGGGCTTCTCCTCCTTGAGCACCAAGCGGAGAAAGGTCGACTTTCCGGAGCCGGACGGGCCCACCAGGAAGACGAACTCGCCCTTGTCCACGTCGATGGAAACACCGTCGAGCGCGGGACGCTTCTGGGTCGGGTACTGCTTGGTGACGTTCTCGAAGTGGATCACAGGCGCATCACAAGGCTCTCGAAGGTATGGGCGACCTGGCGGAGGATACTCCGCTCGGGTCGTACCGGCCACATGGCCAACCGACAGTGTAGAGGGGGGAGCGGCCCGGATTGTCCAGGTCGCGTCTCGCCCGCAACGTCAGTGCACTCTCGGACAGCAGCCACGAGCATATCGGAGGTGTCAACCGATGATAACGTTCACATATAGCAACTTCGGTAAAACTGCGGAGTCGTACTCATCACCATTGGGCTACGGTGCCCCCGCCGGCCCCGCACGGACACCCGCGGTACCGGTTCCGGGACCGGGCGTGTCCCCGCTGCGGGGCGCGGCCCCGGGGCCTCCCCGGGCGCGGACCGCGGGTGACGCGGTTCGGCCCGGCGGACGCGGGCCCGGAACGGCCCGCGGACCCCGGCCTAGCCGTCCTGGCGCTCGCGGCTGCGCATCCAGCGGATCTCCGCGTCGATGAAGTCGTCGATCTCACCGTCGAGCACCGCCGACGTGTTGCCGGTCTCCATGCCGGTGCGCACGTCCTTGACGCTCTGGTAGGGCTGGAGCACGTAGTTGCGCATCTGGGTCCCCCAGCTGCTCACCGAGTCGCCGCGGATCTCGTCCAGCGCCGCCTGCTCCTCCTCGCGCTTGCGTGCGAGGAGCTTGGACTGGAGCATCGACATGGCGGTCGCCTTGTTCTGCAGCTGCGAGCGCTCGTTCTGGCAGGACACCACGATCCCGGTCGGCAGGTGGGTGATACGCACCGCCGAGTCGGTGGTGTTGACGCCCTGGCCGCCCGGACCGCTGGAGCGGTACACGTCGATGCGCAGCTCGGTCTTCTCGTCGATGTCGATGTGGTCGCTCTTCTCGACCATCGGCACGACGTCGACGCCCGCGAAGGAGGTCTGGCGCCGGTTCTGGTTGTCGAACGGCGAGATGCGCACCAGGCGGTGCGTGCCGTGCTCGCCGCGCAGGGTGCCGTAGGCGAAGGCCGACTTGACCGCGAAGGACGTGGACTTGATGCCCGCCTCCTCGGCGTAGGAGGTCTCGTAGACCTCCGTGGGGTAGCCGTGCCGCTCCGCCCAGCGCAGGTACATGCGCTGGAGCATCTGCGCCCAGTCGGCGGCGTCCACGCCGCCGGCCTGGGAGTTGATGGTGACGATGGCCTCGCTCTCGTCGTGCGGGCCGTTGAGCAGGGTCCGCACCTCCAGCTCGCCGATCTCCTTGCGCAGCTGCTCGAGCTCGCGGTCGGCCTCGTCCTTGGTGTCCGCGTCGTCCTCGATCTCGGCCAGCTCGAAGAGGACGCCGAGGTCGTCGAGCCGCTGGCTGATGCCGTTGACCTTGTTGACCGTGGACTCCAGGACGGAGAGGCGGCGCGTCACCTTCTGCGCGTTGTCCTGGTCGGCCCACAGCTCGGGGTCCGCGGACTGCTCGCGCAGCTCGGCGATCTGGGTGCCCATCGCCTCCAGGTCCAACACTGCGGAGACGCTCGCCAGGGTCGCCGCGAGTTCTTTGATCTTCTCTGCTGGGTCCATGTCTGCCACGGTCCCCAGTGTAGGTCCCCGGGACGCGGCAGGGCCCCGCGCGGCGTCGCGCGGGACCCTCGGGCACTCCGGGACCGGGGCTCCCGCCCCGGGCCGGGTCCGGCTAGTCGACCAGGGAGCGGAAGGACCGCAGGGCCACCGACAGCGTGGCCAGGTCGAACCGCTCGTGCTCCTGGATCTCCGACAGGGTGATGCCGGCGCGCTCCACCGTCTCGCTGTTCTGCGCCAGCCAGGCGGCGATCAGCTCGTCGGCGTCCTCCGACGGCCCGCTCTCCAGGACCCGGCCGGTGAGGTCGGCGTGCGCGGCGTACAGGTCGTCGCGCAGCGCCGAACGCGCCATCGTGGCCCACCTGTCGTCGCGCGGCAGGTCGATGATGCGCTCGCGCCACCAGCTGATGTTGAGCCGGTCGGCCAGGGCGAAGTACAGCTCCGCGACCTTGGCGACCGGTCGGCCGGTGCGGCGCGCGGTCTCCACCAGGTCCAGGGTGGAGTACGCGGGCACCATGGCGGCGACCCGCTCGGCGAGGCCGGAGGACACCCCCATCGCCATGTAGCGGTCGCGGCGCTCGGTGAACGCCTCGCGGTCGCGTCCGCGGAGCATCTCGACCAGGCGCGGCAGCACCTCCCCGACGCCGTCCGCGAAGAAGCCGATCTCGCTGCGGATGTCGAAGGGGAAGGTGCGGTTGCGCAGCAGCCACCGGGCGGAGCGCTCGGCCAGCTTGCGCGTCTCCAGCAGGAGGGACAGCTGGCTGTCCACCGAGATCTCGTGGTCCAGCTCCTCGACCACGCCCCAGAACCTGCGGAGCTGGAGCACCTCCTGGACCACCAGGAACGCGCGGGCGATGTCCGCGGCGCCGGATCCCAGCTCCTCGTTGAGGCGGAACGCGAACGTCACCCCGGAGCGGTTGACGAGCTGGTTGACGACCTGGTTGACGATGATCTCCCGCCTCAGCGGGTGGGAGGCCACGCCCCGGGCGAAGCGCTCCGACCGCAGGGGCGTGGGGAAGTAACCGGTCAGGGTGTCGGCCAGGTACGGGTCCTCGGCCAGGTCGGACGCGGCGATCTGGTCCTTGAGGCTGATCTTGGTGTACGACAGCAGCGTCGCGAACTCAGGCCCGGTCAGGCCCTTGCCCGCGGCACGCCGCTCCGCGAGGGTCTTGTCCGACGGCAGGTCCTCCTGCTTGCGCTTGAGGACCTTGGTGCGCTCCAGGTGCCGCATGTACCTGCCGTGCACGTGCAGCATCTGCCGGTCCTGCTTGCGCGCGGCTCCCAGGACCGTGTTCTGGGCGTAGTTGTTGTCCAGGACCAGGTCGGCGACCTCGTCCGTCATGTCGATGAACAGCTGGTCCCGGTCGCCCTTGCCGAGGCTGCCCGCCCGCACCTCGCGGTCGAGCATGATCTTGATGTTGACCTCGTGGTCGGAGGTGTCCACACCGGCGGAGTTGTCGATGAAGTCGGTGTTGACCCGGCCGCCCTCCCGGGCGAACTCGATGCGGGCGGGCTGGGTCAGGCCCAGGTTGCCGCCCTCGCCGACCACCTTGACGCGCAGTTCCGTGGCGTCGACGCGGACCTGGTCGTTGGCCTTGTCGCCGGCGTCGGCGTGCGTCTGGGTGCTGGCCTTGACGTAGGTGCCGATGCCGCCGTTCCAGAGCAGGTCGACCGGCGAGGTGAGGATGTGCCGGATCAGCTCGTCCGGGGTGAGCGAGTCGACGTCCTCGTCGATGCCCAGGACCTCGCGCACCTGCGGGGTGACCGGCACGGACTTGGCCGTGCGCGGGTGCACTCCGCCGCCCGCGGAGAGCAGGGCGGGGTCGTAGTCCTCCCAGGTGCTCCGCGGCAGGTCGAACAGCCGCTTGCGCTCCGTCCAGGAGGTGTGCGGGTCGGGGTCCGGGTCGAGGAAGACGTGGCGGTGGTCGAACGCGGCCACCAGCTTGGTCTGCTTGCTGAGGAGCATGCCGTTGCCGAACACGTCGCCGGACATGTCGCCGACGCCGACGGCGGTGAACGGCTCCTCCTGCACGTTGACGCCCATCTCGCGGAAGTGGTACTTGACCGACTCCCAGGCGCCGCGCGCGGTGATGCCCATGGCCTTGTGGTCGTAGCCGACCGAGCCGCCCGAGGCGAAGGCGTCGCCGAGCCAGAACCCGCGCTCGGTGGAGATGGCGTTCGCCGTGTCGGAGAAGGTCGCGGTGCCCTTGTCGGCGGCCACGACCAGGTAGGAGTCGTCCCCGTCGTGCAGGACGGTGCGCTCGGGGTGCACCACCCGGCCGTCGACGAGGTTGTCGGTGACGTCGAGCAGGCCGCTGATGAAGTCCTTGTAGCAGGAGACGACCTCGGCCGTGACCTGTTCGCGGGTGCCGTTCTCGGGCAGGCGCTTGCAGACGAACCCGCCCTTGGCCCCGCTGGGGACGATCACGGAGTTCTTCACCATCTGGGCCTTGACCAGGCCGAGGACCTCGGTGCGGAAGTCCTCGAAGCGGTCGGACCAGCGCAGTCCGCCACGCGCGACCGAGCCGAAGCGCAGGTGCACGCCCTCCACCCGGGGGGAGTACACGAACATCTCGAACCGCGGCCGCGGGTGGGGCAGCTCCGGGATCGCCTGCGGGTTGAGCTTGAGCACCAGGTAGGGGCGCCCCTGGTAGTGGTTGGTGCGCAGGGTGGCGCGGATGACCGCCAGGAAGGAGCGCAGGATGCGGTCGTGGTCCAGGCTGGCCACGGCCTCCAGCTCGCCCTCGACCTTGCGGATGATCGCGTCGGCGCGCTCGTCACGGCCCGCGTCGGACTGGTCGGGGTCGAAGCGGGCCTCGAACAGCTCGACCAGCAGGTTGGCGATCCCGACGTTGGCGACGAGGACGTCGGCCAGGTAGTCCGGGGTGAACGTGGACCCGGTCTGGCGCAGGTACTTGGCGTAGGCGCGCAGGACGGTGAGCTGGCGCCAGTCCAGCCCCGCCCGCACGACCAGGGCGTTGAACCGGTCGGACTCGCCGAGGTCGCGCCAGGAGGCGTCGAAGGCCTCCTCGAACAGCGCCTTGAGGCGGTCGGGCCGGAGGTCGGACTCGGGGATGGGGCCGAGGCCGAAGTCGTAGACCCACACCTTGCCGACGCCCTGCACGGAGATGTCGGAGGGCCACTCGTCCACGACCTCGACACCGAGGTCCTCCAGGACGGGCAGGACGCGGGACAGCGAGATGGGCTCGCCGATCCGGTAGAGCCGGAACCGCCAGGCGCGGGGACCGTCCTCCTCCCTCCGGTAGAGGCTGGCGGAGAACGCGCCGTGCCGCTCGTCGGGGTCGGTGCGCCCGATCAGCTCCTCCAGCACGCCGATGTCTCCGGCGGCCGTGGCGGGGCCGTTGTCGACCTTGTAGGCCTCGGTGATGCCGCTGCCGTAGCGCTCCTTGTACGCGGTGGCCCGGACGGGGCCGAAGGCCTCCGTGAGGGCGTCGTCGAAGTCGGCGTCCCAGGAGCGGGCGGCGTTGCGGACCTTCTCCTCGAGGGAGACCTGGTCGATGTCGGCGAGGGTCCGGCCGTGCTCCGCGCGGGCCACCAGGTACAGGCGGGCGAGCGGCGCGGCGCCGATCAGCACGTTGTGGTCCATCGTGGCGCCCTGGAAGGCGTCGGCGAGGACCTTCTGGATGTCGAGGCGCACCCGGGTGCTGTACTGGTCGCGCGGCATGTACACGAAGCAGGACATGTAGCGGCCGCCGTACGGGTCACGGCGCATGAACAGCTTGGTCCCGCGGCGGTCGCGCAGGCGCAGGACGCCGCGGACGATGTTGTACAGCTCGTTCACGGGGATCTGGAGGAGTTCCTCCCGGGGGAAGGTCTCCAGGAGCTCGATGAGGTCGGAGCCGTCGTAGCTGTCGGCCTCGAACCCGGCCAGGGCCAGCACCTCGGCCTGCTTGCGCCGCAGGATCGGGATCTGGGCGATGCTGGTGGTGTTGGCCTGGGAGGTGAACAGCCCCAGGAACCGGCGCTCGCCGACGATGTTGCCCTGGGCGTCGAACTTCTTGACCCCGATGTAGTCCAGGTACTTGGGGCGGTGGACGGTGGCCCGCGAGTTGGCCTTGGTGAGGACCAGGATGTAGGGCTCGCGGGCCTTGCCCCGGATCTCGGGGGGCAGGGCGGCGAAGCTGGTGGAGGCGGGCGAGTCCATGCGCAGGACGCCGAGGCCGGATCCGGGCTCTGGGCGCAGGGAGTCGTCGCCGTTCTCGTCGGTGACCAGGGCGTACTCGCGGTAGCCCATGAAGGTGAAGTGGCGGCTGGCCGTCCAGCGCAGGAAGTCGACGCTCTCGCCGATCTCGCGCGGATCGACCCCTCCGGCCGCGAGTCGGTCGGGGTACGCGGCGAGCTCGTCGGCGATCCGGATGGCCCGGTTGCTCATCTTGGCGGCGTCCTCGTCCACGTAGCGGACGTCGTTGAGGACGCTCTCCACGCGGTCGGTGATCTCCTTGACCCGCTCGGGGTCGGACTGCAGGTCGATCTCGATGTGCATCCAGGACTCGTCGGTGGGGAGCAGGCCCTCCCCTCCGAGCTCCGGGTCCACCCTCACCAGGCGGCCGGCGAGGTCGCGGCCGACGGTCATCTGCGGGTGGATGATCAGCCGTGCGCCCGCGCCGAGCTCGTTGAGCGCCATGGTCACGGACGAGACGAGGAAGGGCGCGTTGTCGGTCACGACCTCGACGACGCTGGTCTGCTGCTCCCAGCCGTCGCGGTCCGCGGCGGGTGTGTACACGCGGACCTTGGCCCGCCCCGGGGCGCGCTCGGTGCCGAAGGCGCGGTGGGCGCCGGCGGGACCGCAGATCTGCTCCGGGGTGCGCCCGGCGATCTCCTCGGGGTCCGTGTGGCGGTAGTAGAGGGGCAGGAAGCGCCGCACCGCGTCGGCCTCCTCGGGACTGAGTCGCGTCCCCGGGGACCACTTGGCGGCCGCCTCGCTGAGCAGCTTCTGGAGGATGACGTCGGATTGCCCGGTCATGTGGCTATCTCACTCCTTTGTGAGCAACGTCGCACGCGCACTGGGAGAACACCCGGTCATATGACCTGTGAACTTCTGTGCATAGGTGTGATTCGACGTGAGGACCTTGGGCCGCAAGGAACCCCACGACCATGGTGTTGGGTTGAGCCTGTGCGCACAGGCGGCGGAGTAGCGAGGCGCGGGACCTCGTTGTTCCGGCCTCGTCCGCTGACCAGGCTACTGCTTTTCGGACGCGAGGGCATGACCAACACCGTTACACGGTGGTTACGTACTGTTAGAACTGGATTGCGGTCGTCGTCGGCGGTACGCACGGGGGCCGTCCTGCCCCTCACGGGAACGAACATGCCGTCACCCGGCGGTCGCCTGGTGGACCGCCGTCATCACGGCCCGCGGGTCGGTCAGGTCGGGCAGCACGATGCGGGCCCCGGCGTCGCGCAGCTGCCCCTCGGTGGTCGACCCGTTGAGGACCGCCACCGGGGTGGCCCCGCCGATCACCGCGGCGCGGACGTCGGGGGCCGAGTCGGTGACGAACACCGTCTCCGCCTCCGTGTACGCCCGACCCCCCTCGCCCGCGGCGTGCAGCCTGATGGACTGGATGAGGCTGGACTTGGGGTAGTTGACCGACCCGTACCCGCCGATGGCCAGGTTCAGGTGGGTGTCCAGGCCGAACGCGACCAGCTTGGCCGTGGCGTTCACCCGGGTGCTGCCGCTGACGACGGTCTGGACCGTGTCGGGCAGGGAGGCGACGGCGGCCAGGGAGGCCGCCGCGCCGGGCATGACCCGGCCCCGGGAGAGGAGTTCGTCGGCGCGGTTGCCGAAGGACTCCTCCAGCGAGGCGAGGAACTCGCCCAGGACCGCCGTGTCGGGTTCGACGTCGACGTAGTTGCGGGCGCAGAACTCGAAGAACATCTCCGAGTCGGTCCGGCCCGCCGACGAGGTCAGGTAGACCAGCGGCTCGCCGGTGACCTTCTCGAAGGCCTCGGCGTAGGCCGCCCTCATCACCTGGCCCGCGTCGAGGAGGGTGAGGTCGATGTTCCATAGCACCAGGCGGCTGATGGCTGACTCCTCGGCGTTCGGGGATGGAGGGACGGGCCCATTTTGCCGTATGGGCGTTTCCCGGCGAAAACCACGCCCGCTCCCGGCCAGGGTGCCAGAGCGGGACCTCCGTCCGAAACCCCGCCGAGCCGCCGGTCTCAGGCGGGCGAACCCCGCCCACGGAGGAGTTTTCACCGCCACCACGGGGTGCCGGCGAAAACCCCTCCGTGGCCGGGGTCCACACGCTCGGGACCGGGGCCCACAACCCCCAGGCCCTGAGCGGGGTGCGTCGCCTCCGGGGCGGGACCAGTTGGGGTGCGGGAGGGCGCGACCGCGCGGCCCCAACCCAAAAGGGCTTCGACAGGGCCGGGGATTCGCGAAAGCGAGGACCTGCGACCTCCACCACGGGGTAGTTGAAAGCCTCCACCCCCACGGCTCCGGAACAGCGGGACCCCCAATACCCCGCGATCCGGCGGAGGAGTTGGCGAAGGCCTACGCCGCACTGGAGGACTCGGGGTGGCCCGGGCTGGACGAGGGTGCCTACACCGGGTGGTCCCAGACCCCGAACGCCGTCCGTACCCGGGCGGCGCCCTCCAGGGAGGTGACCGTCCCGGTGGGACCGACCGGGGCAATGGGCGGCGCCGGGAGGACGACGCGCCCAGGAGGGCGGGACGGACCCGCCCTGCCGGGTGCTCCCGTCACTCCCCGGACACGAGGTGGCGGAGCTCCTGGACGGCGAACCACATGAGCTCGTGGTCGTCGGCGGCTCCGGACCCGGGCTCCGCCGCGGCGGCGGCGACGTCGGCGGACGCGGCGGGGTCGTCGACGTGCGCCGAGGCCAGCTTCTTGTAGGGGACGGCGGCGGTGACCCGCACGCGGACCACCCCGTCGGCCGCGCCGCCCTCCCGCTCGACCACGGCGTCGGGCATGTTCGCGGCCAGCACCACCCGGCGGCGGGGCGCGGCGGGGTCGGCGGCCAGCAGGGCCAGGGACTCCTCCGCGGCGGCGTACATGGCCTCGTACTCGGCCTCCTCGGCGTCGCCCTCCGGGCCGGGGTCGGCCGCGAACGCCGTCAGGGGGGCGCCCTCCAGGCGGCCCTCCTCCAGGAGCGCGGCGAGGGCGGGGACGGTGCTGGGCAGGAAGACGTACATGGGCGCGGCTGCTCTCCTGGATGTGGGCGGGACCCCTCGAGTCTGCCAAGGAACCTGAGGTGGACGCGCCGGGGGGCGCGGCGCCGCCGCCCGGTCAGGCCGCCGCGCGCCCCCGGCGGTCGGCCGCGGGCGGCGCGCCGTCGCCGTCCGGCTCCAGGAAGCGGTCGAGCGCCCGCTGCGTCTGCGCCACGTCGGTGTGCAGGATCCCGGTCATGCCGAGTTCCTCGGCGGTGCGGACGTTGTGCTCCAGGTCGTCGATGAACACGCAGTCCTCGGGCCGGAGCCCCAGGAGGTCACAGGTGTGCAGGTAGATGCGGTGCTCGGGTTTGCGCATGCCCACCTCGCCCGAGATCACCACGGCGTCGAAGGTCGACTCGAAGTGCTCGCGCGGGTAGCCGTTGCCCCACGAGTTGGACAGGAGGGCGGTGCCGGCGCCGCCGAGCCGGGCCCCGCGCAGCGCCTCGTACATGGCGTGCACGGGGTCGAAGTTGGAGAACATGCGGTGGATCAGCCCCTCGGCCACGACCGGGCCGCCGTGGGTGGAGCGCAGCAGCGCCGCGATGGCGCGCTCGAACTCCCGCGTGTCGACCTCGCCCCGTTCCAGGGCGTGCACGGGGTTGGCGTCCGCGAGGCTGCCGTCGAAGTAGGGGCGCATGACCTCGTAGTAGTGCTCCACGTCGATCCGGTCGGCGTGCAGCCAGGCCCGGATCCCCTCCGCGAGGGGCGGGGTGAGCACGCCTCCCCAGTCGGAGATGACCCCTCGCCGGGTGCCGTTGGTCCGGCCGTCCATCCGATCGCCTCCTTGGCCGTCCGTGTGCCGGGACACCGCCCGGCCTCCCGGACGCACGGAGGGCCGGGCGGGGAACGGTTCTTCCCGTTCCCCGCCCGCTTCAACCACTGCGGTGCTCCCCGGGCCACCAGGTCCGGGGCGGGTTCAGAGGGTGAGGCCGGTTCCGGCGTCGACCCCGGCCCCGGGGATGTCCACGGGCAGCTTGCCGGTCGGTTTCACCCGACCCCCGATCACGCGTGCGGCGGCGTTCGCCGACACGTCCACGGCGGAGTAGACGGCCAGGAAGCCCTCCACCTCGGGGAAGGCCTCCAGGTCGTAGGGGCCGCCCTGGGAGACCACGACGACGGGGAGGCCCCGGGCGCGGGCGGACTCGACCATCCCGCGCTGCTCCTGGGAGCCGCGTGCGCCGTTGGTGCCCACGACCACCACGTCGGCGCCGTCGGCCACGACGTTCATCCCGGCCTCGGTGAGCCCTTCGGAGAGGACGTCCGAGCCGACGCCCTGCACGCTCACGGCGGTCCCCTCTGAGAGGGGCAGCAGGTCGCCCTCGTTGCGCACCAGGGTCGCCGAGGCGTCGGCCACCCGTTGGGCGGCCTCCACGTGGGAGGGGTCGTCCACGACCTCGCCCGCGGCGGCCGGGTCGACGGGGCCGGCCTCCAGCACGCCCCGCTTCTCCTTGAGCGCGAGCACCCGCAGCACGGACTCGTCGATGCGCTCCTCGGTCAGGCGGCCCTCCTCGACGGCGGTCCTGATCGCGGCGACGGCGGCGGCCGGGTCCGGCGGCATGAGCAGCTGGTCCACGCCCGCCTCCAGGACGCGGACGGCGATCTCGCCGTCGTCGTGCCTCTGGCGCACGCCCTCCATGTTGAGGGCGTCGGTGGTGACCACGCCGTCGTAGCCGAGCTCGTCGCGGAGGATGCCGTCGATGAGCGCCGGGGAGAGGGTGGCCGGCTCGGGGTCCTCCCCGCCGTCCAGCCGGGGCATGAGGACGTGCGCGGTCATGATCATGTCGACGTCGGCCTCGACGGCGGCCCTGAACGGGGGCAGGTGCTCGGCCTCCCACTGCTCGCGCGGCAGGTCGATGACGGGCAGGCCGCTGTGGCTGTCGACGTCGGTGTCCCCGTGGCCGGGGAAGTGCTTGACGGCAGAGGCCACGCCGTTCTCGGAGTAGGCGTTCGCCTCGGTGACGGCCATCTCCGCGACCAGGTCCGGGTCGGATCCGAACGAGCGGATGCCGATGACCGGGTTGTTCGGGTCGGTGTTGACGTCCGCGTCGGGCGCGTAGTTGAGGTTGACGCCCAGGGCCGACAGCTCGGCGGCGGTGGTGGACGCGCGCAGGGCCGCCAGCTCGGGGTCCCCGGTGGCACCGACCGCCATGGCGTCGGGGAACCGGGTGCCGACGGGCAGCCTGACGACGAGGCCCTGCTCCTGGTCGATGCCGATGAACAGGGGGATGCCCTGCCCCTGTTCGGCGGCGAGCTCCTGCACCCCGGCGGACATGGTCGCGATCTGCTGGGTGTCGGTGAGGTTCGCGTCGAAGTAGATGACCCCGCCGGGGCGGTAGGTCTCGATCATGAGGGCGTTCTCGGCGGCCGAGGTGCCCTGCGCCGTCAGGACGAGGAGCTGGCCGATCTTGTCGTCCAGGTCCATGTCCGCGAGAAGCCGCGGCGCGAGCACCGGTTCGAAGGGCTCCGCGCTGGGCGACGGCTGGGGTTCGTTGTCCTCCGGCGAGGAACCCACCTCCTCTGTGGAACATGCGGTGGCGATCAGGGCTAGTCCCACGCAGGCCGGGGCCAGGGCGTGCGGAACGGGCAGTTTCATGGCGGGCTTCATCTCCGGCGGATCATGGGGGTTCGCCGCCGGAGACTACCCCCTCCCGGCCGGGGCGGGGCCGAGGCTCCACCGCGGGCGGCCGGGGAAGTTCGGCGCGCGGGCCGTTCCGCCCGCGCGCCGGGTGTTCATCCCCACGTGAAGAGGAGGTCTCCCAGGACGACCCCGCCGCTCGCGACGTCGCCGAGGTCGCCGGGCCGCGCGTCCAGGGCGACCACCGGCACCACCGACGGCTTGCCCTGGGCCGCGACGCTCCCCGGCGACCAGCGGACGACCGGTGTGCCCGCCTCGACCGCGTCCCCCTCGGCGGCGAGGAGCGTGAACCCCTCCCCCGCGAGCTGGACCGTGTCGATGCCCAGGTGGACGAGCACGCCCCTGCCCTGGTCGTGGGAGAGCACGACGAAGGCGTGGGGGTGCAGTTTCACCAGGGTCCCGGCGATGGGGGCGACTGCCTCCTGCCGCCCCTCCTGTCCGCCCTCCTGCCCGGGTTCGGGGTGGATGGCGACCCCCGGACCGACCATGGCCTGGGAGAACACCGGGTCGGGCACGGTGGAGAGGGGTAGCGCGGTTCCGGGCACGGGGGAGAGCACGCGGAGCGCGCCGATCACGTCTGACATGGGGTTTCCCTTCCCTCACGGGGAGAGTTAATCCAGGATGTCGCGGATGTCGTCGGTGAGGGCGTCGGCTTCGGGGCCGACCACCACCTGGACGACGTTGCCCGAGACGAGGACCCCGTGGGCGCCGGACGCCCGCAGGGCGATCTCGTTCACGAGGGAGGGGTCGGCCACCTCGGTGCGCAGGCGGGTGATGCAGGCCTCGATGTCCTCGATGTTGCCCGCGCCGCCCAACCCGGCGACGATCGCCGCTGCCTTGTCCGCCATGTGTCCTCCGTGCTGTGCCGTGGGAACGGGGATGTCCCCGGGACCTGAGGCGAGCTTAGGGGTGGCGCAGGCCACACACCAGTGCCCGGGGGCGGGCCGGGGTGTTGGGGCGGCGCCCGGACCGCGGCGCCGCCCCCGCACCGGGAGGGTCAGCCGGTCTGGGTGACCTTGTTGAGGCCCCGCGGGACGTCCGGGTTGTAGCCCAGGCGCCGGGCAAGGCGCTCGGTGAGCAGCTGGGCGGGCACGATGAGGTTCATCGGCGACACCCACTCGGGGACGTCCGGGACGGGCACGGACACGTCGCTGGCGGCGGCGAGGGAGGCCCCGCCCCCGAAGCCGAACACGGGCGCCCCGGCGGAGCGGGCCCGCTCGGCGAGGGCGACCGTGCCCTCCAGGGTCGGCCCGGTGGGGGCGGCGATCAGCAGTGCGGGGGTCCGCGGGTCCACGACCGCGATGGGGCCGTGCAGGAGGTCGGCGTAGGAGAGGCCCATCGCGTGGAGGTAGCAGGCCTCCTTGAGCTTCAGCGCGGACTCCAGCGCCGTGGAGAAGGCCATGCCCCGCCCGGAGATGACCGCTCCCTGCACGGCGACCATCCGCTCGACGATCTCCTCCAGGGCGTCGGCGGGGGCCGCCAGGGTCTCCTCGATGGCGTCGGGCACGCGCGACAGGTCCGCGGGGTCCAGGTCGGCGCCCAGGCCCAGGGCGAGGACCGCGAGAGCGGCCAGCTGGGTGTTGTAGGTCTTGGTGGCGGGCACCGCCACCTCGCTCCCCGCGCGGGTGACCAGGGCGACGTCCGCCTCGGCGGCCAGGGGGGAGTCGGCGCCGTTGGTGACGCCGACGGTGCGTGCGCCGCAGTCGGCGGCCCAGCGCATGGTCTCGACGATCTCCTCGGTCCTCCCGGACTGGGAGATCGCGACGGCCAGGACGTCGGACAGGTCGATCCTGGCGCCGTAGGCGGTGGCGATGGAGGGCGAGCCGAGGGTCGCGAGGCGGCCCGCGTGCGCCTGGAGGAGGTAGCTGCCGTAGACGGCGGCGTTGTCGGAGGAGCCGCGCGCGATGAACAGCACGTGCTTGGTGGTGCGGCCCAGCGCCTCGACCTCGGAGCGCAGCGGCAGCAGCTCCGCGAAGGTCCGGCGCAGCGCCTCGGGCTGCTCGGCGATCTCGGAGCGCATCACGCTCGTCGTGGTGGTGGTCATGCGGAACCTTCCCCTGATGTGACGGGCGGTCCGGGTCTTGCGCCGGGGGCCGCGCTGGACGCTCCGCACCGGGTGGGCCGCGGCCTGCCGCGATACCGGTTCACACCGCTTGCCGTTGGGTGGATTGACACGCGGATGGAGCTATGGTCTAGTCCGGACTATACCAGTCATGTCCGGCTTCGACCGATGTTCGGGCGGGCCTCCCGCGCTAAGGTTCTGACGCCGACCCCACCCGCCTACCGAGAAGGCCGCTCGCCATGTCGATCGACCCCAACAACCCGCTGCCCAAGTACAGCCAACTCCGCGACCTCCTCCTGGACTGGATCACCGCGGCGGGTCTGGGCGTGGACGACATGATCCCCTCCGAACGGGAGCTCAGCGCGACGTACTCGCTGTCGCGGATGACCGTCCGCCAGACCATCGACCTGCTGGTGGCCGAGGGGCGGCTCTACCGGGTCCCCGGCAAGGGGACCTTCATCGCCCGGCCCAAGATCGAGATGTCCCTGGTCCTGGCCTCCTTCAGCGAGGACATGCGCGCACGCGGCTTCGAGCCGGGCGCGCGCGAGCTGATCCGCCAGGTCATCCCGGCCAGCGGGCACACCGCGCGCATGCTCGACATCGCACCGGGAACCCTGGTCCACCACATCGAGCGCATGCGCACCGCCGACGACGAACCCATGGCCGTGGAGCGCTCCAACATCCCCGCCGCCATGGTTCCGGGGCTGGAGGACTTCGACCTCGCCGAGCGCTCCCTCTACGAAGTGCTGGAAAACGAGTTCGACATCCTGTTGGATTCCGGGGAACAGACCATCGAGGCCGGGATCTGCGACTCGGCCGACTCCCGGCTCCTCGGTCTGCCCGCCGGAAGCCCGGTGCTGGTGATGCAGCGCCGCAGCTTCGCCAAGGGACAGTGCGTGGAACTGGCACTGTCCACCTACCGTGCCGACCGCTACCAGCTGCACTCCCGCCTGGACCCGCGCCGGCACGGCGACTGAGCGCCCCGCGCCCGCGGGGCGCGCGTCCGAGGGAGGACCCCCCACCATGAGTTCGGACCAGACCCCCGCACCACCCGCCCCCGCGGGCGGTGCACGGACCCGCAAGACCGGTTCCTCGGCCCTCGCCGTCTTCCAACGGCTCGGCCGCAGCCTGATGATGCCCATCGCGGTGCTGCCCGCCGCCGCCATCCTGCTCCGGCTGGGCCAGCCGGACCTGCTCGGCGCGGACGGCCTGGCCGGGCTCCGGGGCATGGGATGGATGGTCCCCGTCGCCGGGGCCATCGGCACCGCGGGCGACGCGGTGTTCCAGGCCCTGCCCCTCCTCTTCGCCGTGGGCGTCGCGATCGGCTTCGCCAAGCGCGCGGACGGCTCCACCGCCCTGGCCGCGGTCGTCGGCTACCTGGTGTTCGACCGGGTGGCCACGTGGACGATGGTCACCTTCGACGGCCCCACGGGCGACCTGGGGTCGCGACTGGTCACGTACCCGCTCCCGGTCGACCCGGTGACACGGCAACCGCTCACCGACCCCGACGCGGTGGCCGGTGTGGGCGAGATGATCAACCACGCGGTCAAGAACCCCACCGACGTGCTGGGCGGTATCGCCGTCGGCCTGATCGCCGCCGTGCTGTGGCAGCGCTACCACCGGATCCAGCTGCCCACCTGGCTCGGCTTCTTCGGCGGACGCCGCTTCGTCCCCATCGTGACGGCGCTGGCCGGCCTGTTCCTGGGCGTGGCGCTGGGGCTGCTCTGGCCGGTCGTGGGCGGATGGATCCAGAGCCTCGGCGAGAGCATCGTCGGAGCGGGCGCCCTGGGCGCGGGCATCTACGGCGTCGTCAACCGCATCCTGCTGCCGCTGGGCCTGCACCACGTGGTGAACTCGTTCATCTGGTTCGTGTCGGGCACGTACGAGGGCCCCGACGGGATCGTCCAGGGGGAGATCACCCGGTACTTCGCCGGTGACCCCGACGCCGGGGGCCTGCTGTCCGGCTTCTTCCCGGTCCTCATGTTCGGCCTGCCCGGGGCCGCGCTCGCCATGTGGCTGGCCGCGCACCGGGAGCGCCGCGCCCAGATCGGGTCGATCATGATCCCGGCCGCGCTGACCGCCTTCGCGACGGGGATCACCGAACCCGTCGAGTTCGCCTTCATCTTCGTCGCGCCCGCCCTGTTCGTGGTGCACATCGTCCTCACCGGGCTCTCGATGGCGATCCTGAACGCGCTGGACGCCCAACTGGGGTTCGGGTTCTCAGCGGGACTCATCGACATGCTGCTGAACGCGTCCAAGGACAACACGGAGGGCCTGGGGCTGATCCTGCTCCTGGGACTGCTGTACTTCGTGGCGTACTTCGCGATCTTCTACGTGCTGATCACGCGCCTGCGCCTGCCCACGCCGGGGCGTGAGGCGGACCCGGAGGAGAACGCGGCGGCGCCCACCGTGCCGGGTGCGGCCGGGGAGGCCTCCGGCTCCGGCGCGGACGGCCCCTCCCCCGGGAGCGGCGGACGGGGCTGAACGAGTCGCCGTCGGTGAAGTTGCCGGGCGCGTCGGAGAGCTCCGAGCCGCCCTCGTCGAAGTCCTTGTTGCCGCGCGTGGAGTTGACCTGGACATCCGTGGGGCGCAGGTGGTGGATGTCGGTGCCGGGTCCGGTGGAGGTACCGAAGTCGCCGTGGGACTTGGCCCACGGCGCCGTGACGGACTGGTACCCGTATCCGTTCCTGGACGTCACGCGAAACGGATACGCGACCGCGGTGACCAACACACTCCTGGTGGTCGTCC
>NZ_JBSHDN010000097.1:0-24213 GCF_053616335.1 Nocardiopsis sp. NPDC055824 | reverse complement strand
GGGCCCGGGCGGGCCCCGGGGGGGGGGGGGGGGGGCCCGGGGGGCGGGGGGCCGGGGGGGGGGGGGGGGGGGGGGGGGGGGGGGGGGGGGGGGCCGCCGCCCCCCCGCCCCTCCTCGGCCAGGCGCTCGGCCTCGCGGACCACCTCGGACAGGTCCAGCCCGCGGCCCTGCTCCCACCACGACACCAGCTGGCGGCGGCGCCGGCGGACCCGCTCCACGTCCGTGAACGGCCACGGGGCCTCGTGCACCGCCAGGCCCAGCTGTCCGCGCACACCCGTCGCGGCGCCGGCCAGGCGGCAGGCCGGTTCCCGCAGCCCGGCGCCGAACACCACCCGCGCGATCGCGACCAGCGCACGCGCGGCCTCGGCCCGCTGCCCCGTCGAGTGGCTGAGGAGCAGCCCCTCGCTCAGGTAGTCGTAGGCCTGGCTCGTTGACCCCTGCGCGTGCGCCACACGGCCGATCCCGGCCAGGCAGCGCGCCTCCTCCGCCGCCGCTCCGATCATCCGCTGGGTGTCCAGCGCCTCGCGGTAGCAGCGGTCGGCGGTGATGAGGTCGTTGTTGGCCTCCGCGGCCCGGGCCTGCCCGATGAGCGTGACGCCCACGCCCCACCGGTGGTCGATGCCCCGCAACAGGGTCAGGGCCGCGTTGTAGTGGTGGTCCGCCGTCGGGTAGTCGCCCTGCTGGGCGACCAGGGCCGCGCGGGTCCCCAGCGCGATCGCCTCGCCCCACTGGTCACCGGCCTCCCTGCACAGCCTCAGCGCCTCCTCCACCCGCACCGCGGCCTGGTCCGACACGCGGTCGCGCACCTCCACCAGGGCCAGCACGTTGAGCGCGGTGCGCACGAACGCGTCGTCCCCGGCCTCGCGGCACAGCCGCAGCCCCTCCTCGCCCAGCGCCACGGCCAGGCCGTGGTCGCGGCGCACGCGCGCGAGCTGGGCCCGGGCGACCAGGGCCCGCGCCCGCGAGGGCGCCTTGTCCGACTCCTCCAGCTCCAGCAGCCGGTCCATCCAGTGGGCGCCCTCGGCGTGGCACTGGTGGCTCACCCAGTGCGCGACCAGGCTCACGCACAGCCGGAGCCCGGACTCCGCAGCGCCGCGGGACAGGGTCCAGCCCAGCAGGGAGCGCAGGGTGTCGTACTCGGCGATCACCCGCTGACGGCCGGCGTCGCGCTCGCTCCAGGGCATCGGCCGGCTCGACTCCAGCTTGAGGCCCAGGTCCTCGACCAGGCGGAGCATCCGGTCCAGCAGCCGCTCGTGGTAGAGGTCGGCCTCCCCCGCCGCGGCCAGGCGCCCGGCGGCGAAGCGGCGCACCGCCTCCGGCAGCTTGTAGCGGACCCTGCCCTCGAACTCACCGGTCACGGTGATCAGCGAGCGGTCCAGCAGCGACGTCAGGAGATCCAGGACGGCCGACTCGGGCAGGGACTCGTCCGCGCACACCTGCTCGGCGAGTTCGAGGTCCCAGCCCCGGAACACCGACAGGCGCCGCAGGAGCACCCGTTCCGGCTCCGGGAGGTGGACGTACACGAAGTCCAGCACCAGGGGCAGCACCTGGCTGCGCGAGATCGCCTGGCCCGGCCCCGGCTGGAACTCGGGCGAGGCCAGGTGGGCGCGCAGGCCCTCGGCGAGCGCGCCGGGCCCGACGACGGGCGCGAGCGCCCCGAGCACCTCGATCCCCAGGGGCACCCCGCCCGTGAGGTCGCAGACCACGGCCGCGGTCTCCGTCTCCTGCGGAGTGGCGGAGAAGCGGGGGTCGCGCGCCCGGGCGCGGTCGAGGAACAGCCGGACCGCGTCGGACGCGGCGGGGTCCGGCGGCGGGGCGTTGCGCGCGGCCACCGGAAGCGCCATCGGGGTCATCCGCCACACGGTCCCGCCCGCCAGCCGGACGGGCTCCTCGCTGGTGAGGAGGATGGAGAGCGCCGGGCAGGCCGCCAGCAGGGCCTCGCCGACCTCCGTCACCTCGTCGGGGACGTGCTCGCAGGAGTCCAGCACCAGCAGGAGGCGCCGGGAGCGCAGCGCCTCGGCCACCGTGGCCGCCAGGGGCTGCCCGGGTTCCTCGATCACGCCGACCGCGGCGCACACCCGCGCGTAGACCTCCAGCGTCGTGTGGGCGTCGGTGAGGTCGGCCAGCCACACCCCGTCGGGGAAGGACACGGTCGACTGCTCGGCCAGGCGCAGGGCCAGCCGTGTCTTGCCCATGCCGTCGGTTCCGCACAGGGTGACGGACCGGCTGGAGCCGAGCAGGCGGAGCAGGTCGCTCAGGTCCCGCTCACGGCCGACGAAGCCGGTGCCCGGTCGGGGGAGGTTGTGCCGCGCTGGCGCGGTCAAAGGTGCCATGGCCTTCACAGGTAGGGGCGGTCGGGGGGTTCCTCACCAGGGCTGAGGGGTCGGTGGGCAAGGGGGACGTCATCGAGGGGTGCGGTGGAGGTCGGGGTTTCTGTCTTAGCGGGTGCACGCGCACTGTGCAAGTGCTACCGGGCGATCGGGCCCCTCTCAGCCACCGTCGCGGGAAGCAGCCCAACCGGTCAACTGCGTCCTGGAGGAAATCGAGAGTTTTCTGAAGATGTTCGCTATATGTCTGGCCGCAGTGGCCTGACTGATGGTCAACCGCTCGGCGATCTCGCGGTTGGACAGGCCCCGCTCGGCGAGTTCGGCGATCTCCCGTTCCCGGGGCGTCAGCGACTCCGGCCCCGAGGCCCTCGGGGCGGGAGGCCGGGGGAAGGCGAGGGCCCGGTCGCGCACCTGCTCCAGGGGCAGCGACCGCCACGCGTTCCAGGCCTCGGACGTCCGGGCGCCGCCCACGAGGCGCTCCACACAGGAGCGCAGCCGCAGCGTCTCGGCCGAGGGACGGTCCAGGGAGGTGCGCAGGCCGGCGGCCACGCCCGCCAGGGCGGCGGCCCTCTCGGCCTCGTCCTCGGCGAGCGCGAGCTCGGCCAGGGCCTCCAACGCGCGGGCGACCGCGATCCGCCGGCCGGACGTGAAACTCACCCGCAGGCACGTGGACAGCGGCTCCCGCGCCTTGAGGGGCTCGCCCCCCGCCAGGAACAGGCGGCCCAGGTCCCGCGCGCAGCGGGCGGTCGCCGGGGCCGCCTCCAGCTCGCCGAAGACCGCCAGCGCCTCGGTGAACAGGTCCCGCGCCCGGGCGAGGTCCCGGCGCTCCGCGGCGATCGAGCCCAGCCCGTGCAGGCCGCGGGCCACGCTCCACCGGTCGCCGAGGCCCTCCGCCAGCGTGATGCCGTGCTCCAGGTGGGCCACGGCCCGGTCGGGCTCCCCGCCCCGCCTGGCCGCCTGGGCCAGCACCCCGAGGGTCGTCCCCTCGGTGATCGGGTCGTCGACCCGCTCGGCCCAGCGCCCCGCGCGTTCGGCGTGCTCCAGCGCCTCGTCCGGCCGGCCCGACCGCAGGGCCAGGGAGGCCGTGGTCGTGAGGGCGGAGGCGGCGGCCCCCGCGTCGCGGCAGGCACGCGCGGCCTCCAGCGCGCACCGGGCGAGCGTGGACACGCGCGGAGCGGGGTCCAGCTCCAGCCGCAGCTCGGCCTGGAGGGCCAGGGCCCGCGCCCGCAGGGACGGGGACTGGTCGTCCGGGTCGGCCGCGAGGACCCGCTCCAGGACGCGGCTGCCCTCGGAGGCCAGGTCGCGCACCATCCAGTACGGCCGCAGCGACACGCACACCCTCAGGGCGTCGTCCACGCGCCCCTGGGAGAGCGCCCACTCCACCATGCGCGAGTGGTTCTCCCGGTGGTGGTCGAGCAGCCTCAGGTACGACAGGCGCTCGCTCCACGCCAGCGGCGCCCGGAAGCTCTTGGCCCCCTCCTCCAGGCGCGTGACGGAGAAGCGGAGGTAGCGTTCCCAGCGCGCGTCCAGGTCCCCGTCCTCGGCCAGGCGCTCCGCGGCGTAGGCGCGCACCGTCTCGGTCAGCCGGTAGTGCGCGGTGCCGTCGATCTCGGTGTCCACCACCACCAGGGACTTGTCCAGGAGGGAGAAGTGCAGCGGCAGGATGTCGGAGGCGTCGACGCCCTCGCCGGAGCACACGTCCTCCGCGGCCTCCAGGTACCAGGTGGAGAAGACCGACAGCCGGTGCAGGAGGAGCCGCTCCGGTTCGGTGAGCAGGTCGTGGCTCCACTCCAGGACCGCGCGCAGGGTGCGCTGGCGCGGGGGCAGGTCGCCCGAGCCGTCACTGGTCAGGAGCTGGAACCGGTCGTCCAGGCGGCGCAGGATCTGCTGCACCGACAGCACCCGCACCCGTGCGGCCGCCAGTTCGATGGCCAGGGGCATCCCGTCGAGCATCCGGCAGATCTCCGCGATGTAGCCGGAGTTCTCCCTGGTCATCTCGAACCCCGCGCGGGCGGCGTGCGCGCGGGTGACGAACAGGCGCACCGACTCGTAGCGCTGGGTGTCGCGACGGGGGATGGGCGCCGGGTCGGCCGCGTAGGGGTCGGTGGGCGTGGCCCGTGCGGGCAGCGAGAGCGGCGGCACCCGCCAGATGCTCTCCTGGGGGACGTGCAGGGGCTGGCGGCTGGTGACCAGGATCCGTACCCGGGGGCAGTCGCGCAGGACCGCCTGGCACAGCCGGGCCATCGGCCCCACGGCGTGCTCGCAGGTGTCCAGGAGGAGCAGGAGGTCGCGGGTGCGCAGCGACGTGATGATCGCGTCGGTCATCGTGCGCTCGTCGTCCTCCACCGCCTGGAGGCTCTTGGCCACCGTGCGCAGTGCCTGGTCGTGGGTGGAGGACTCGCTGAGGTCGATGAAGCGGACGCCGTCGGGGAACCGGCGCATCACGCGTTCGGCCAGGTGGAGGGCGAGGCGCGTCTTGCCGATGCCGCCGGTTCCGGTCAGGGTGACCATCCTGGCGGTGTTGAGGAGGCGGCTCAGGTCGACGATGTCGCGCTCGCGCCCGACGAACCTGATGAACTCGCCGGCGGACAGGGGCAGGTTGTGGCGAGGATGAGACATGGCCTCGATCAGTAGGACTCCGAATCGGCCCGCGGGGCACGCCCGGGGACGCGTCGACGCGGAGAAAGCCGTTCCAAGTCTGGCATCCCCCGCCCCGGGCTGTCTCGCTGATGGCCGGTTCCGGCATGAGCGGCCGGAAACCGCCCATGCCGGTCGATGGGGTGCTACGGGTCGACTACCCTGCGCTGTCCGCGCCGGAGTCGGGGGACCAGGTACCGGGGTCCGCCGGACCCTGGACGCCCGACCCCATGTCCTTCACCTCGTGGGCGCCGTCGGCGTTGAACGGGGGGAACCACACGAAGGGGATGCCCTTCTTGGCGGCGTACTGGATCTGCTTGCCGACCTTGGCGGTGGAGTGGAAGACCTCGGTGTTGAACCCGCGGGAGCGCAGCAGTTCGCCGGTGAGCAGGGCGTCCCGTCGGCGCTCGGCGCCGGGGACCACGACCATGACGTCGGTGGGACAGGTCCGCCCCTCCGTGATCCGCCCCTCGGCGACGAGCTTGGCGAAGATGCGGGTGAGGCCGATGGAGATGCCGACCCCCGGCAGCCTGCGGCGGATGAACTGCCCGGCGAGGTCCTCGTACCGGCCCCCCGCGCAGATGCTCCCGTACCCGGGGTCGTCGTCGAAGGAGGCCTCGTAGACGGTGCCCGTGTAGTAGTCCAGGCCGCGGGCGATGGACAGGTCGGCGACCACGGCGCCCTCGGGCAGGTCGGCGAGGTCTCCCATGACGAAGGCGAGCTCGTCGAGCCCCTCGTCGAGCAGGTCGGAGGAGATCCCGAGCTCCCGCACCCGGGCGGCGACCTCCTCGCCGGACCCCTTGACGCGGGCCAGGGCGAGGCAGGCGTCGGCCTGCTCGCCGCCGAGGCCCTCGGCCAGGAGGATGTCCCGCACGCCGCCGTCGCCGATCTTGTGGAGCTTGTCGACGGCGCGGATGACGGCGACCGGGTCCTTGACCCCGAGGCCCTCGTAGAAGCCCTGGAGGACCTTGCGGTTGTTGACGTTGAGCGTCCAGGCGGGGATGTCCAGCCCGCTGAGCACGCGGTGGACGATGCGGGGGAGCTCGGCGTCGAAGTGCAGGGGGACGGAGTCGACGTTGATGACGTCGATGTCGCACTGGGTGAACTCGCGGAAGCGCCCCTCCTGGGGCCGCTCGCCCCGCCAGACGCGCTGCATCTGGTAGCGCTTGAACGGGAACGTCAGCTCGTTGAAGTGCTGGGCGACGTACCTGGCGAAGGGCACGGTGAGGTCGAAGTGCAGTCCGAGCCGCGCGTCGGAGTCGTCCTCGGCGTCGGCCTGGAGCCGGTGCAGGGTGTAGACCTCCTGGGAGGTCTCGCCCTTGGCGGTCAGCACGTCGAGGTTCTCCACCGAGGGGGTCTCCACCGACGCGAAGCCGAAGGACTCGAACCCGGCCCGGATATGGTCCAGCCAACGCTGCTCCACGGCCCGGACCTGTGGGGTCCACTCGGGGAAACCGCTGATGGGAGTGGGGCGGACGACGCGCTGATCGGACATGTGGGTTTCTCGGCTCCCTTGGGAGGGTCGGGTCGGTTCGGCTCGCCCCGGCCGGACGGCGGCGCGGGGTCGCGCGTGCGGGTCCGGCGGGGGGAGGGCGAGCCCATCCTACGGCCAACCAGGGGAAGCGGTCCCGGGAGCGGCCGGGGCGCGCCGGGTCCCCGGGGCCCGTGCGGCGGGGCCCTCGCGGAGGGGTCCTCGCGGTGGGCGGGGCGGGGGCGTGCGCGGGTCGGTCCAGCCGCCACCGGCCCACGTGGACGGTTGTGGGCCGGTGGGGCGCCGGAACGCCGACCTGAGGCGTCGACCGGACCGACGCCGAAGAGCGAGACGTCGGTGCGCGGCCGCCCCGGGGCGCCGCGGGGGCTCCCGCGGCGGTCGCGTCCTCGTGCCAGGAGTCCGTACCGCGACCGCACCGCGACAGCGTCGTGGCGCGGGGGCCCTGTCCTCCACCGTAGACTCCGTGGACGGCTCCGGACAGGGATCGGCGCGGCCGAAAGCGGCCGAAAATGACCGCTCACAATGTCGTAAAGTCGACCTTCCGGGGTAGAAGTCTGTGCTTACCTGGTTACGGCCGGTCCTGGGGTGCGGACCCGCCGCCACGGGACGGCTCGGGCCCCGTGGCCGTTCCCGCTGTCCCGGGGTCCGCAGGGCCTTGCGCAGCCGTGAATGTGGTCTCTTGCACCACTGTTCCCAAAACGCCGTTAGCGGCCTCTTTCCGGTGTTAGGTTCCAGGGGCGGCGCCTCCCGAGAGGGTTCGGACCCCGGGAGCACACCGCACCCCTCAGGACCGGGCCGTGTGAGCCGTATCGTCCGTACTGGCCCGGCACTCTCGCTAGGACTAACTGTGATCGATCCAGCCAACAGCACGAACAACGTCCACGCCCCCACCGCGTTGTCCACCAAGATCATCATCGCCGGGGGCTTCGGGGTCGGGAAGACCACGTTCGTCGGCGCTGTCTCGGAGATCCCGCCCGTCCGTACCGAGGCCGCGGTCACCGCCGCCAGCGCCGGTGTCGACGACCTCTCCCACACCCCGGACAAGACGAGCACCACCGTCGCGATGGACTTCGGGCGGATCTCGCTGGACACCGACCTGACCCTGTTCCTGTTCGGCACCCCGGGCCAGCAGCGGTTCTGGTTCATGTGGGACGACCTGGTCCGCGGCGCACTGGGCGCGGTGATCCTGGCCGACACGCGCCGCCTGGAGGACACCTTCCAGGCGCTCGACTACTTCGAGCGCCAGTACCGGCTGCCCTTCGTCGTCGCCGTCAACGAGTTCGACCCCGAGGCCCCGTACAGCGCGGAGGAGCTGCGCGACGCCCTCGACCTGACCCCGGAGGTGCCCGTCGTCTACTGCGACGCCCGCGACAAGCAGTCCGTCGTCCGGGTCCTGATGACCCTCGTCAAGCACGCCATGGCCGTCGAGGCACGCCAGCGCACCCGCCGCCAGCTCGTGTGACGCGCGGGCGCCCCGTGCACGGGGGCCGGGCCCCCGGTCCCGCCCGGCACGAGGGCGCCCCGGGGTTCTCCAAGGGGTTGTGTCCGGCGTTACCCTGTGGTGGTGTTCGGACGAATGGCGGAAAGCGTCCGCCGCCTACTGGGCAAGCCCGGTGCGGTGGACCTGCGGCCCTATACCAAGCTCCTGTCGGCGATCGAAGCCGAGGAGGATGGTCTGCGTGAGCTCGACGACACCGAGCTGACGGAGAAGGCCATCGAACTCGGCAACGCCGAACTCCCCTACGATCGCAACGACCTCGTGTCGCTGTGCGCCGTCGGCCGCGAGGCCGCCCGGCGCTCACTGGACGAGCGTCCCTTCGACGTGCAGCTCCTCGGTGTCATGGCGCTGCTCGACGGCCACGTCGCGGAGATGGCGACGGGTGAGGGCAAGACCCTCGCCGGCGCCCTCGCCGCGGCCGGTTTCGCGCTGCGAGGCCAGCGCGTGCACCTCCTGAGCGTCAACGACTACCTGGCCCGGCGCGACGCCGAGTGGATGCGCCCCGTCTACGACATGCTCGGCGTCACCGTCGGGTGGATCACCGAGGACTCCACCAAGGAGGAGCGCCGCGCCGCCTACTCCTGCGACGTCACCTACGCCGCCGTCAGCGAGCTCGGCTTCGACGTCCTGCGCGACCGCATGGTCACCGACATCGGCGACCGCGTCGTGCCCCCGCCCAACATCGCGATCATCGACGAGGCCGACTCGGTCCTCGTCGACGAGGCCCGGGTCCCGCTCGTCCTCGCGGGGGCCGCGGAGAGCGTCGCCGCCGACGTGGAGATGGCGGACATCGTCCGCGGGCTCAAGCCCCGCCTGCACTTCGAGATCGACGGCGAGGGACGCAACGTCCAGCTCACCGACGCCGGCATCGACGCCGTCGAGAAGGCCCTGGGCGGGGTCGACCTGTACTCGGAGGACGACACGTCGGTCCTCCCGCAGGTCAACCTGGCCCTGCACGCGCACGTGCTGCTCCAGCGCGACGTCCACTACGTGGTGCGCGACGGGGAGGTCCGGCTCATCAACGAGTCCCGGGGCCGCATCGCCCTCCTCCAGCGGTGGCCGGACGGCCTCCAGGCCGCCGTCGAGGCCAAGGAGAAGGTCGCGGTCAGCGAGACCGGCGAGGTCCTGGACTCCATCACGGTCCAGTCGCTGGTCCTCCGCTACCCCACGCGCGGCGGTATGACCGGCACCGCGATGGCCGTGGCCGAGCAGCTCCGCGAGTTCTACGAGCTGGAGGTGGCGGTCATCCCCTCCAACAAGCCCAACGTGCGCGAGGACCACGGCACGCGCCTGTACGCCACGCGCGAGGAGAAGGAGGACGCCCTCGTCGCGAAGGCGGAGGAGGTGCACAAGTCCGGGAGACCGATCCTCATCGGGACCCAGGACGTCGCGGAGTCCGAGCTGCTCGCCAAACGCCTGCGCGACGCCGGCCTGGACTGCGTGGTCCTCAACGCCAAGAACGACGCCGACGAGGCGTCGATCATCGCGGAGGCGGGCACCCACGGCGCCGTCACCGTCTCCACCCAGATGGCCGGTCGCGGCACCGACATCCGTCTGGGCGGCAGCGACATGGCCGACCGCGAACGGGTCGTCGAGACCGGCGGACTGTACGTGATGGGCTTCGGCCGCTACCCCAGCAGCCGCCTGGACGGGCAGCTGCGCGGACGCGCGGGACGCCAGGGCGACCCGGGCGACTCCATCTTCTTCGTCAGCATGGACGACGACCTGGTGGTGAACAACGCCCCCGAGACCACGGGGTACGAGACCACCGCCGAGGGCGAGATCACCGACAGCGGATGGCTGCACATGGTCGACCACGCGCAGCGGGTCGCCGAGGGGCAGCTGCTGGAGATCCACCGCAACACCTGGCGGTACAACCAGCTGATCGACGTCCAGCGCGACGTGGTCCTGGAGCACCGCGAGATGGTCCTGACCGGGGACCAGGGCGACCGGCACATCGGGCTGGACCGCAAGAAGCACCACGGGGCGCTCGTGGAGGAGGTGGGGGAGGAGAAGGTCGCCCAGGCGGCCCGGCTCATCACCCTGTACCACCTGGACCGGGGCTGGACCGACCACAACGCGTTCCTGTCGGAGCTGCGGGAGGGCATCCACCTCCGGTTCCTCGGGCGCCGCGACCCCCTGGACGAGTTCAACCGCGACGCCGTGCCGGTGTTCAAGGGCTTCCTGGACGACGCGCGCGCCCGTGCCGCGGAGAGCTTCGAGGAGCTGGAGGCCGAGGACGGCGAGCTCGACGTCAGCGGGGTGGGGGTCAAGCGCCCGTCGATGACGTGGACCTACATGGTGCACGACCACCCCTTCAGCTCGGCGTTCGAGACCCTGGTGGGACGGCTCAAGGGCGGACGGGGCACGGCCGACCGGGACTGAGGTTTTTCGGCAAGGACGGTTTCCTGCGCGGGTCGGGACTTTGGTCCCGGCCCGCGCATTACCTTTGTCAGCTATTCTTCTGAAACGTCGGCCAGACGCGAAATCGCCATGCGCAATTGCCTGGACCGCGTTAACATGGCTGCGTTTTCAACGGAAACCGAGACGGTTGGGACTGAATCCACTGTGGTTCACGAAGTCGGCGCGCAGGAGAAGATCAGTTACGGCCGGAACGACCGCTTCGCGGGCGGCCCGGTCGGTGGGGGAAGCTTCTGGATCGACGATGAAGGCCGACCGGTGGCCAAGATCGGCGGACCGAAGGAGTGGCGACCCACGCCCATGATCGACGTCCACGTAGGAGATGTGTTCAGTGTGGGAGGGCAGGTGTGGAGGGTCACCGATATCGTTGACGCGGACAACCCCTCCGCCTATCTGCTGGCCACGCGAATAAGCTGAGCACGGCCCGGGCGGACGCCCGGGGTGCAAACGACTTGCTCGGATCCGGAATCGCAACCCCGTGCAACCTTTCCATGGGAAGTCACGGATTGTTTCCCTTTCCGGTTTTATGGATGTCGGCCTTTTGTCGGTGGAGTCCGCCCCAAGGGGCCGCAGCGTGCCCCGCCGGGGCTCCCGGGAGTTCTGTGATTTCTGGGGTTTCGGGAGTGAAACGGCGCCATGGCTCTGTGTCACCGCAGTTCAGCGCGTGTCTCCTGATATGGCCGGGAGGAATCGAGACGTTCCGGTTATCTGAAGGAGGGTGTTCGTGTTACCGCTGAATCGTTAACGTCTGTGGAGCAGGGCGCGCCTCGGCGCACGGGGAGGGCACCACTCTCGGCGGTTTCCGGGCCGCTGCGCCCTGCCGCCCCCCGAAGCCGGTCCCAGGGGCTGTCCCCCGCCCCTGGGCCCGGCCGCCCCGCCCCCCGGGGAGCCGGCGCCGACCCCGCGCCGACCGGTCGTCTCCGGTCCGGCGCCTCCCGCCCTCCGGCCGGTGTCGCGCCTTCCGCCCCGCCCGCCCCGCGCCTTCCGCCCCGCCCGCCCCGCGCCGACAGGGCTCCCGCCGGGGCGGACCCTCCGCCCCGCACCCTTCCCGCCCCGTTCTCCGCGGCGTTGTGCCCGTGTCCGGCGGTGCGGCCGGGGCGCCCGCCGTGCGGCCCCCGGCCCCGCCGCGCCCGCGGTCGTCGGTAGATCCTGTTGCACCCGGCAGGGCGTCGAGTCGGCCCCATGTCCTTCTTGCACGAGTTCTTTACGCGGGTCTTGCGGTAGAACGCGTTCCAGTATTAACCTCTGCGTATGCCTGGCCCGGTGAGGGCGCCCGGCGGTTCGGTCGCCGGTCGTCAGCGGACGGGCAGGTGAGAGAGGACCGTCGCCCGTCGACGTCGGATCGCGCCCCGACGCCGGCGGGCGACGTCCGTCGCGGCGCCGCTCAGCCCAGGAGGCGGGCGAGTTCGGCGAAGGTGGGGCAGGGCCAGGTCTGGCGGCACCCCCCGCAGCGGTGCCCGTCGGCGCCCTCCCGCTCCTCCGGCCGGTGCAGCCGCAGCAGGTCCGCGCAGACGCCTGCCAGAGCGGCCACCTCGTCGCGGGCGTTCGCGTAGAAGGCGACGTCGTTGATCCTGGCGAGGGCGCTGTCGGAGCCGCCGTCCGGGAGGCCGACGGTGTCCGGCTCCCAGGGGACCGCCCGCACGGAGCGTTCCTGGATGCCCTGTACGCACCGGAGCAGCCTCGCGTGCTCGGAGAGGCCGCCCCTCCGCGGCGCCGGCGTGGTGAACGGTGACATCGCTGATCTCCCCCGGTGGGTGGATACGCAGCTTCACGTAGTGACACAGCGTATCTCCGGACTCGCCCGTTGTCGCGACCTGTCGGGGGTGTGTGGCCCGCTGGGAACGCGGGCGGGCCGCCCCCGAGGGGGCGGCCCGCTGTCTCGTGGCGGTCCTCAGCCGCAGCCGCCGCTGCAGCTGCAGGAACCGCCGCTCTGGCATCCGCATCCGCAGCCCGTGCCGCAGCTGCATCCGGCCAGGTCCGGAGGGGTGGTCAGGGGGTAGGTCACAGTCACTCCTCGGGGCTCGGCAGCGCCCGCGCGCGATCACGCCGGGTATCCCCCCGGGACGGGAGGGGCGTCGCGGGCGTGTCTCCCGCAAGCTGGCGTGCCCCCTCCCGGGCCTCCCCAACCCGCCATGGGGCCCTGCCGGGCCGTGACCCGGCGTGCACACGTCCGTCACCGGCTGTCCGCGACCGCGGCGAGCTGGGAGGCAGCGGCGCCCGGGGTCAGGCGAAGAAGGTCGCCCCGGCCGCTGGTCGGCGCGTCATTCGGTAGAGCCAAACCTGGCCGATGAGCATGACCGGAATTGTGGGAAGGAGGATCGCCCAGACGAACATCCCGGTCACGGACGGGACCGGCGACGACGGGAGGTGCGCGGCCCAGGCCACCATGAGGCCCGGAACGGCGATCGCGAGCGCCGACGTGTGCCGGGAGAGCATCGGCCCCGCGAGGCCGCTGGTCGCCGCCAGGGCCGCCGCGAGCACCGCGACCGGGGCCGCCGCGAGCAGGGCCGGGGCGGGCTCCGGACCGCCCGGGAGGAGTGCGGCCGCGGCGGCCGCCGCCGTCGCGCCCAGGGCCAGCCGGGACAGCGGGCGGGTGACCCGTGCCGCCACGTCCGCGCTCTCCGCGTCGGTCGGACCGACCAGGCGCTCCGCGCCGAAGGCCGCCCCGCGCAGCGCGAACAGGGTCGTCACCACGAGTGTGCACAGCACGGTGAACGCGCTCGCCGTGAGGCCGCCGGTGAGCAGCCCCGCGACCGCCAGGCCCCACATCGCCGCGACGGTCCAGCTGCCCGCGACGACCGCGGCGTCGCAGGCCAGGCGCCAGCCGGGCCGGTCCACGCGGGCGCGCAGCCACAGACCGGCGTCCCGGACCAGCCACGCCGCGAGCAGGACCGCGATCACCGGCCGCAGCTCGGCGACGACGTGGTGCTCCAGCACGGGGAACAGCCCCGCCATGACCCCGACGGCGGCGACCAGCCACACCTCCGAGGCGAGGAAGTAGGGGGCGATCGCCGCGACCACGCGGCGGCGCTGCCCGGGACCGCGCGCCACGTGGGGCATCAGCATGCCCAGGCCGATGTCGGAGCCCGCGAGGACGAGGTGGCCCACGACGAGCAGGGCGAGCAGGGCGGAGGATGCGAGGGACAGGACGTCCATGGTGGTGCTCCCTGGTTCAGAACGTGGGGACGGGATCGGCGGACTCGCCCGGTTCCTCCTCGCGGCGCTCCGCGAGGGGGCCGCCGTCGGGGCCGCGCCGGGCGTACCGCACCAGGAGCCAGTAGGTGACGGCCGCCAGGACCGCGAACGCGACGGTGAAGAAGGCGAAGGAGAGGACGGCCGCGCCCGGGGGCATGGGGGTCACCGCGTCCGCGGTGGTCAGGTGGTGCACCACCGTCCACGGCTGCCGGTTGGTCTCCCGGAACACCCAGCCGCCGATGCTCGCCAGGTAGGGGGCGAAGGGGGTGGCGACCAGCGGGGCGAGGAACCACCGCCACCGGTCCAGGCCGCCGAGGGGCCAGGCCAGCAGCATGAGCGGGCCGAGCAGGAACATCACCGCCCACATGCTCATCATGAGGCCGTCGGCGGTCGCGTTGACGCCGTTCAGGAGCGGTCCGCCGGGGGAGGCGGCCTCGATCGCCGCGATCTCCTCGGCGGTGTGGGTCAGGCCGCTCGTGGGCGGGGCCTCGCCGAAGAGCTCGAACTGGACGCCGCCGAAGACCACCACGAACACCGGCGCCACGCACATGACGACCGCGGCGTAGCGGATGCCCCGCCGGAAGATCCCGTACGGGTCGTCGCGCCGTACCAGGTGGTAGGCGCTGGTGGCGGCCACCACCAGGGCGCCGACGGTCATGGCGCCGCCGGCGACGTGTCCGAAGGCCGCCGTGGCGGCGGGGTTCGTCATCAGGGCGACCGGGTCGGTCAGCTGTGCGACGCCGTCCACGACCTCGAACCCGACGGGGTTGCGCAGGAACCCGTTGGAGACCAGGACCCACCACGCCGAGGCGTAGGCCGTCACGGTGACCACCGCGAAGCAGGACAGGTGGGCCCACCGGCCCATGCGGTCCCAGCCGAAGATCCACAGCCCCAGGAAGGTGGACTCGACGAAGAACGCCGTCATCGTCTCCAGGGCCAGCGGCGCCGCGAAGGTGTAGCCGAACACCTCGTGCAGTCCGCTCCAGTTGAGGGCCAGCTGGAATTCCATCACCAGGCCCGACAGGACGCCCATGCCGTAGTTGACGAGGTAGAGGCCTCCCCAGAAGCGCACGGCGGTCATCCGCGAGCGGTCGCCGCGCAGGGCGCCCAGGAACTGGGTGGTGAGGATGTACGGGGCGAGCCCGAGCGTCAGCGCCACGAACATGTAGTGCGTGGCGGCGGTCAGCGCGAACTGGAGCCGCGCCAGGAGGAGTGGGTCTTCGAACATCGTCGGGCCTCGCGTTCGGCGGTGGGGACACGCCAAGGATCCGACGACGGCAGCGGCGGGCGCATCGTCCCGGAGGGGGCACCGGGCGGCCGCCCCCCGGGGTACGCGCCGCCCCGCCCGTACTCCCGCGGGTGTAGGGGGAGACCCCGAGGCGCCCCCGGCACCCCTCGGGGGAGGGCCGGGGGCGGGCCGGTCAGGTGTTCCGGCTCCACCGCGGCGTGACCAGGGCCGTCTCGTAGGCGATCACGACCAGCTGGGCGCGGTCGCGCACGCCCAGCTTCACCATGGAGCGGCTGACGTGGGTCTTGGCCGTGGCAGGGCTGACCACCAGCCGGGCGGCGATCTCCTCGTTGGACAGCCCGCCCCCGACCAGCGCGACCACCTCGCGCTCGCGGTCGGTGAGCCCGTTGAGGCGGACCGAGGGGGCCGGGGCGCCGGGCGGGCGGCGGGCGTAGTCGGCGATCAGCCGCCGTGTGACCGCCGGCGAGAGCAGCGCCTCGCCCGCGTGCACGACCCGGACCGCCTGCAGGAGGTCACGGGGCTCGGTGTCCTTGACCAGGAACCCGCTGGCCCCGGCGCGCAGCGCCTCGAAGATGTACTCGTCCAGGCCGAACGTGGTGAGGATGACGATCCGCGTCTCCGAGAGACCGGGGTCCGCGAGGATGCGCCCGGCGGCGGCCAGGCCGTCCACACCGGGCATGCGGATGTCCATCAGGACCACGTCGGGCCGCTCCGCGCGGGCCAGCAGGACCGCCTCCTCGCCGTCACCCGCCTCGGCGACCACCCCGATGTCGGGGGCGCTGTCCAGGAGTGCGCGGAAACCCGCGCGCACCAGGGCCTGGTCGTCGGCGAGCAGCACCCTGATCACGGCGTCCTCGTTTCGTCGGCGCCGGACGCGCCGCGCACGTCCGGCGGGGTGGAGTCCGGCTGTCCCGGCCCGGCCGGCCCCGACGGCAGCCGCGCCCGCACCCGGAATCCTCCCCCCTCCAGGGGGCCCGCGTCCACCGTGCCGCCGACCAGGGCGGCGCGTTCGCGCATCCCGGTGATGCCGTTGCCCGGCACCGGGGGGCCGACCGTGCCGCGGCCGTCGTCCGTCACCTCGACCACCAGGGAGGACGCCCCGTGCTCGATCCGCACCCGGACGGCCGTCGCGCCGGAGTGGCGCACGGTGTTGGTGAGCGCCTCCTGCACGGTGCGGTAGGCGGCCGAGTCGGTGCTGACGGGCAGGCGGGCGGGGGCTCCGACGACCTCGACCTCCACGTCGAGCCCCGCGGTCCGCGTGCCCTCGGCGAGTTCGCCCACGCGGTCGAGCCCGGGGACCGGCGACCTCGGCGCGGCCTCGTCCACGGCGCGCAGCACCCCCAGCATCCCGCGCAGCTCGGTCAGGGTGTCCTTGCTGGTCTGCTTGATGGTGGCCAGGGCCTCCGCGGCGCGCCCGGGCTCCGTCTCGATGAGGTAGAGGGCGGTGCCGGCCTGCACGTTGATCAGCGAGATGTTGTGCGCGACGGTGTCGTGCACGTCCCGGGCCAGCCGGAGCCGCTCCTCCGACGCCCGGCGGAGCACCTCCTCCTCCTTCGTGCGGCCCGCCTCGACCGCGCGCTCGCGGTCGGCCCGCAGGTACTCCTGGCGCCAGCGCACGACCTCGCCCGTGCACAGCAGCAGCAGGACCCAGGCGACCATGCCCACCGCCTCGAAGCGGAACCCGCCGCTCACCAGCAGCTCGTAGGCGTTGACCGCGGCGAACTGGCCGACGCCCAGCGTCCACCCGAACACGCGGTAGCCCCAGCGGACCAGGGTGTAGAGCATGACGGCGGTGCACAGCACGACCATGCCGTCCGGGAAGCCCAGGGGGTAGTAGACGGTCGCGGAGGCGATCGAGACCAGGCCCACGACGCACGGGAAGGCGGTTCGCCACAGGAGCGGCAGGCACGCCCCCAGGACGAGGGCCCACCCCCACGGCCAGAGCTCGCGGTCGGTGGGGACGGGGTCGACCCACTCGACCACGAGCGTGCTGCCCGCGGACAGGACCAGCAGGACCAGGGCGAGCCAGGCGTCGGTGCGCGTCGGGCGCGGGAGTAGTGCTGCCACACCCACGACGGTACGGTCACCCCCCGGGGTCGCGCGTCCTCCTCAGGGGTGCACTTCGCGTGTCGGCGTACTCCCCCCGGAGTACGCGTCCCGCGTCCCCGGGAACCCGTCCGCCGGGAGCGGCGGCCGGTTCCGGCCGTCCGCGCCGGGGACCGGCGGCGGGCTCAGAACACGTCGTCCGGCGGCGCGGGGGAGTCGACCGCGTCCGCGTCGTGGACGGGCGCGCGGCCCGAGACGAAGCGGTCCAGATCCCCGCCCTCCAGCAGCCGGGCCATCTCCGGGTCGCGGTGCGCGCGGCGGCCCAGGTCCTCCGAGGGGAGTGGCCGGTGCCCGGCCACCAGGACGAGGTTGCCGAACCGGCGCCCGCGCAGGATGGCGGGCGCGGCGGTCAGGGCCACGTGCGGCAGCACCGCGCGGGCGGTCGCCGCCTGCGCGCGGGTGTGCTCCAGGGAGTGGCCGTCGCCGATGTTCACCGCCAGCAGGCCTCCGGGCCTCAGCACGCGCGCCATCTCCCCGTAGAACTCCACCGAGGTCAGACGCGCGGGCGTGCGCGCCCCCGCGAACACGTCGCTGACGACGAGGTCCGCGCTGTCGGCGTGCCGGGCGCCGATCCACTCGCGGGCGTCGCCGATCCCCACCCGCAGCTGCGCCCTGCGGTCCCACGGCAGCCGCCGCCGCACCATCTCCACCAGAGGGGCGTCCACGTCCACCGCGCGCTGCCGCGAGCCGGGGCGGGTGTGCGCCACGTACCGGGCCAGGGTCAGTGCCCCCGCGCCCAGGTGCAGGGCGTCGATCGGCTCGCCCGCGGGCGCGACGAGGTCGGCGGCGTGCGCGATCCGCCGCATGTACGAGAAGTCCAGGTAGGACGGGTCCGACAGGTCCACGTGGGACTGCGGCGTCCCCTCCACCACGAGGAACCACGAGTCGGACCGGTCCGCGTCCGCGAGCAGCTCCGTCCCGGGAACGCCCTCCGGCTCCCCGGCCCCGTCGGGTCCCGTGTCCCGAGTACCGCGTCTGCCCATGCTCTTCCCCGTTCGTCGGCGGCGTCCGCCGGCCCCTGCGCCGGCCGCGCCCGCCGCCCGGATCGCCGGCCACCAAGCCTAGGTACGGGCGGGAGCGCTCGCGCAACCCACGCGCGAACGCGTCCGCACTACCGCTAGCCTGGGACTCCCCTAGTCCTGATCCCCACGCCCCACGGGCGTGTTCACCGAGGAGTGGCCGTGCTGCTGCGGATGTCGAACCTGTTCCTTCGCACCCTGCGTGAGGACCCGGCGGACGCCGAGGTGCCGAGCCACAAGCTCCTCGTCCGCGGCGGGTTCGTGCGCCGGGCCGCCCCCGGCATCTACTCCTGGCTGCCCCTGGGCAAGATGGTCCTGGACAACGTCGCCCGCGTCGTGCGCGAGGAGATGGACGCCATCGGCGGCCAGGAGGTCCTCCTGCCCGCCCTCCTGCCCAAGGAGTACTACGAGGCGACCGGCCGCTGGGAGGAGTACGGCGACACCCTGTTCCGCCTCAAGGACCGCAAGGGCGCCGACTACCTGCTCGGCCCCACGCACGAGGAGCTGTTCACGCTCCTGGTCAAGGGCGAGTACTCCTCCTACAAGGACTTCCCCGTCGTCCTGTACCAGATCCAGGAGAAGTTCCGCGACGAGGCGCGCCCCCGGGCGGGCGTGCTCCGCGGCCGCGAGTTCCACATGAAGGACTCCTACTCCTTCGACATCGACGACGAGGGCCTCCGGGCCTCCTACGAGGCGCACCGCGCCGCCTACATCCGGATCTTCGACCGGCTCGGGCTGGAGTACGTGATCGTGTCCGCCACGTCCGGGGCCATGGGCGGGTCCGCCTCGGAGGAGTTCCTGGCCGTGGCCCCGAGCGGCGAGGACACCTTCGTGCGCAGCACGGAGTCCGACTACGCCGCGAACGTCGAGGCCGTCGCCACCCCGGCGCCCCCGGCGCTGCCCGTCGAGGGGCTGCCCGAGGCGGTGGTGCACCACACCCCGGGCACCGCGACCATCCAGACGCTGGTGGACTTCCTCAACGGGGCCGGGCTGGGCCGCGACTTCAGCGAGGCCGACACCCTCAAGAACCTCCTCGTCAAGACCCGCGAGCCCGGCGCCGAGGAGTGGAAGCTGCTGGCCATCGGCCTGCCCGGCGACCGCGAGGTCGACCTCAAGCGCCTGGAGGCCGCACTGGAGCCCACCGAGGTCGCGCTCCTGGACGAGGCCGACTTCGCGGCCAACCCCTTCCTGGCCAAGGGCTACATCGGCCCCCTCGCCCTGCTGGACAACAAGGTCCGCTACCTGGTCGACCCGCGCGTGGTCACCGGCACCGCGTGGGTGACCGGCGCGGACAGGGCCGACCACCACGTCATCGGCCTGGTGGCCGGGCGCGACTTCACCCCGGACGGCGTCATCGACGTCGCCGAGGTCCGCGACGGCGACCCCTCGCCCGACGGGCGGGGCACGCTGTACACCTCGCGCGGCATCGAGATCGGCCACATCTTCCAGCTCGGCCGCAAGTACACCGACTCCTTCCAGGTGGACGCCCTCGGAGCCGACGGCAAGCCCAGGCGCATCACCATGGGCTCCTACGGGATCGGCGTCTCGCGCGCCGTCGCCTGCGTCGTCGAGCAGTCCCACGACGACAAGGGCATCGTCTGGCCGCGCGCCATCGCGCCCGCCGACGTGCACGTGGTCGGCACCGGCAAGGGCGAGCAGATCGAGGAGGCCCTGCGGATCGGCGCGGAGCTGGAGGCACGCGGACTGCGCGTCCTCGTGGACGACCGCAAGGGCGTCTCGCCGGGCGTCAAGTTCACCGACTCCGAACTGCTCGGCATCCCGACCGGTGTCATCATCGGCCGCGGGCTCAAGGACGGCCTGGTGGAGCTGCGGGACCGCGCCACCGGCGACCGCGAGGAGGTCGCCCTGGCCGAGATCGTGGACCGCACCGTCGCCGCCTGCCGCGGCTAGGGCGCGCCCGGCGGGCGCCGCCCGGACACGCCCAAGGGCTCCCGCCCCGCGGGCGGCGGCCGGGACGACCGGGGTCGAGGGGCCGGGGAGCAGATCCCCGGCCCCTCGCTCGTGCTCCCGTCAGGCGGTCTCGAAGCCGGGGAGGGCGTCCAGCTCCCCGCCCCACTCCAGGCCCCGCAGCGTCGTCTCCTGGAGGGCGCGCGCGGCCCTCGACCGCAGACCGGCGTCGCCCGACGCCGTCAGCCACAGGTACGCACGCGCCGCCGTCTCCTCCAGCCCGACCGCGAAGGCGTCGAAGCCGTCGTCGTCGCGCCCCTCCGGCAGGGGATACGTCGCCAGCGCCGAGGGCGCCCCGAAGCCGCGTTCCACCGCCGCCGCACGCAGCGCGTCACGCAGGGCCTTGTGCTGCTGGGCGGCCTCCAGGGCACGCTCGCGCCGGTCCCGGTCCCCGGCGGCACCGCCGACGAACTCGTACCCGTACACCGCCGCGTGCTCCGCGCTCAGCGCCTCGGCCAGCGCGTCGGGGCCGGGGTCCGCGCCGGGGTCCGCCCCGCCCGGGGTGGACACGGGACTCTCGCTCACCAGTACCGCCTTCAGGTTCGTGGATGCCGTGCGGGAAGGCCGGGCCTAGGCCCGGGCCAGAAGGTACGCGTGTCCTGCCTCGCAGGCGCCGATGCCGCTGATCAGCTGGGCCAGGCCGGGGTCGGACACGGCCGCGGCCTGGTCGAGGCGCGCACTCGTCGCGGCCGACTCCAGCAGGCGCAGCCCCGCGGTGTCCAGCACCCCGCCGGGCGCGGGCCCGCCCTCCGGAGGGGATTCCCCGCCCCCGGCCGGGTCGGCGGGAGGTGTGGGGGAGGCACCCTCGGGGAGCGACTCCACGAGCGCGTCCACATGGGTCAGGTGGTGCTCCAGCAGCCGCTCCAGCAGGTCCGCCGGCCCCGTCCCGCCGGAGATCGCGGCCTCGTAGAGGGACACCGTCCGCTCCTTCTCCCGGATCACCGACCGGAGCACGTACTCGTCCGGGGTCACGTCCGCGGGGTACCACTCCGCCTCGCCGCACCCGGCCAGACCCGCGACCGCCGCTCCGGCCACCGCAGCGCCCAGCACCGTGCGGCGGCTGACGCAGCCGTTCACCTGGCCCACGTGCTCTCCTTCCGTGCCCCGTGCCGTCCCTCGCCGGCACGACGGCCGTCCGGGACGGCCACGGCCCCATCTTTCCACGGTCCGCGCGGGGCCCGGCCCGGGCCGACACACCCCTCCACGCGGGCTTTCCCGCCTCCCGGGGCCACTCCGCGGCGCCTCCCCGACACCGACGGCGACCTGGAGGACGCCCGGGTGTGGATACCCTTGCAGCACAACCGCCGTCGCACGCGACGCGCGGTCGGTCCGCGTCCCTCAGGGGGCGGACCGTTCAGTCGCAGACTACGTACAGAGCTGGACCGCCCCGTACACCGGCCCGAGGCCGAGCGGGCGGGATTTCTCCGCTGGAGGGGCAGACACCACATGGGAGCGCAGGCACGCGAAGAGCGCATCGCCGAGCTGCTGGAGCCGGTACTGGCCGAGGCCGGACTGGACCTGGAGGCCGTCGAGCTGACACCGGCGGGCAAGCGCCGGGTCCTGCGCGTCGTCGTCGACTCCGACGACGGGGTGGACCTGGACCGGGTCGGCGAGGTCAGCCAGGAGGTCAACGCCGCGCTGGACGCCTCCGACGTCATGGGCGAGCTGCCCTACGTCCTGGAGGTCACCTCGCCCGGGGTGGACCGTCCGCTGACGCAGCCGCGCCACTGGCGGCGCTCCCGTGGACGGCTGGTGAAGGCCGCCCTCGCCGGGGGCGGCGACGTCACCGGCCGGGTCACCGACGCCGACGACGAGGGGGTCACCCTCGACGTCGAGGGCCGGCCCCGCACCCTCGCCCACGCCGAGCTCGGCCCGGGCAGGGTCCAGGTGGAATTCCGTCGCGAAGCCGACACCGACGCGGCGGACTAGAGGGGGAGCCCCGTGGATATTGACATGAGTGTCCTGCGCAGCCTGGAGCGCGAGAAGGACATCGCGGTCGAGCTGGTGGCCAAGGCCATCGAGGACGCGCTTCTGATCGCCTACCACCGCGAAGAGGGACCCGACAAGAAGGCCAGGGTGGAGCTCAACCGCTCGACCGGCCACGTGACCGTGTGGGTGTCCGAGACGGACGAGGAGGGCGAGGTCGTCGGCGAGTTCGACGGCACCCCGTCCGGCTTCGGCCGCATCGCGACCTCCACCGCCAAGCAGGTCATCCTCCAGCGACTGCGGGACGCCGAGGACGAGCTCACCCTGGGCGAGTTCGCCGGGCGGGAGCACGACATCGTCTCCGGCATCATCCAGCAGGGCAAGGACCCCCGGAACGTGCTGGTCGACCTCGGCAAGCTCGAAGCGGTCCTGCCCCCGCAGGAGCAGGTCCCCACCGAGACCTACACCCACGGGGAGCGGCTGCGCGCCTACGTGGTCCAGGTCCGCAAGGGCCACCGGGGTCCGTCGGTCACCCTCTCGCGCACCCACCCCAACCTGGTGCGCAAGCTCTTCGAGCTGGAGGTGCCCGAGATCGCCGACGGCACCGTCGAGATCTCGGCGATCGCCCGGGAGGCTGGCCACCGCACCAAGATGGCCGTCCGGTCGCACCGGGGCGGGGTCAACGCCAAGGGCGCCTGCATCGGTCCGCTCGGCAGCCGTGTCCGCAACGTGATGGCGGAACTCCACGGAGAGAAGATCGACATCGTCGACTTCTCCGACGACCCGGCCGCGTTCGTGGCCAACGCCCTGTCCCCGGCGCGGGTCAACTCCGTGGAAATCCTCGACATGGCCGCGCGTGTCGCGCGGGTCGTCGTGCCCGACTACCAGCAGTCCCTGGCGATCGGCAAGGAGGGCCAGAACGCCCGCCTCGCCGCCCGTCTGACCGGTTGGCGCATCGACATCCGCTCCGACGCCGAACCCGCCGGCGGTCCCGCCGACGGTGACGGAACCGACGGCGACGACGCCGCCGCGGCCGGTTAATCGGGTCGCGGCGATGCCCCGACGCGATATGGTGGCCGGAGACGGTCCCGACGGCCCTGTGCGCACATGCGTGGGGTGCCGGTCTCGGGCAGTCCAGTCCGACCTCGTGCGGCTGGTGGCTGTGGGCACGGCCATCATGCCCGACACCCGGGGTCGACGTCCGGGGCGTGGCGCCTACCTGCACGACGACCGGCGGTGCCTCGAGCTCGCCGAGCGTCGCAGGGTATGGTCCCGCGCCTACCGGAGGGGAGCGGGTGACGCCGGGTGGGACCTCTCACCCGTAGAGGCCCTGCTCGATGCCGCCCCTCGTGGCGGATAGGGTTACCGCTCCCGATAGGGTTGGAATGTCTGGGCCGGTCTCCGGGTTGTCATAACCGAGGTCGGCGTACCAGTGCTGTGTCGGCACGCGAGTACCGACCCATTGTTGTGTAGCGATGAGGAAGCAGGTCGAGATTGCGATGAGCGCCTGATGAGTACGCAGCGATGAGTAACTCGAGCTAACGACGGTCCGGCACAAGCCCATGTCCCGGACCGAAGCTGAAGGAGAGTAGTGGCGAAGGTCCGGGTGTACGAACTCGCCAAGGAGTTCGGTGTAGAGAGCAAGGCCGTGCTGGCCAAGCTCAACGAGATGGGCGAATTCGTCCGTTCGGCGTCCTCGACGATAGAGGCCCCCGTCGTGCGACGCCTCCAAGAAGCCTTCAACAACGGTTCCGACGGCGGCAGGAAGGGCTCGGCTCCCAAGCCCGGCCCCCGCGCCGCGTCCGAGCCGGGTGCGGCCCCCAAGCCGGGGCCCGCTCCCAAGCCCGGCCCGAAGCCGGGTCCGGCCGCGCCCAAGCCGTCGGCAGCGCAGGGCGAGTCCGCCCCGCGTCCCGGCGCGCCCAAGCCCGGCCCCAAGGCCCCCCGCGGCGAAGCGGGTGCCCGCCCCGGCGGTGCGCCCAAGCCCGGTGGTCCGGCAGGCCGGCCCGAGGGCGTGCGCTCCGAGGAGCCCCGCCCCGAGGGCGGGCGTCCCGAGGGTGGACGTCCTGAAGGCGCACGTCCCGAGGGCGCACGTCCCGAGCGCGGCGAGCGCCCCCCGCGGGGCGACCGTCCCGAGCGCGGCGAGCGTCCCCAGCGGGGCGACCGTCCCGAGCGCGGCGGTGCCCGTCCGGGCCCGCGCACGTCCGGTCCGCGTCCGGGCAACAACCCGTTCGCGTCCAACGCCTCCGGTATGGGCTCCAAGCCCGCGCCGCGTCCCGGTGCCGCTCCCGGCGCCGGCGCTCCGCGTCCGGGCGGTCCCCGTCCGGGTCCGCGTCCCGGCCCGCAGGGCGGCGGCGACCAGCGCGCCCCGCGTCCCG
>NZ_JBSHDN010000096.1:0-24403 GCF_053616335.1 Nocardiopsis sp. NPDC055824 | reverse complement strand
GGGTAACGGGTACCCCGGCCCCGCTGGAGGGTTACTCCGTCGCTTCGGCGTCCTCTTCGGCGCCGGTGTCGGCGTCGGCGTCGCCGCCGCCGTTCTCGGAGTTGGTCTTCTCCAGCTCGGTGATGACGCGCTCGGTCAGCTCCTCGTTGAGCGGGGCGTAGCCCAGCTCGCCGGCCAGGTCCTGGGCGCCCTGGTCGGTCAGGGCCCAGGTCCAGAAGTCGATGATCGCGTCGGCGTTGGCCTGGTCGTAGCCGCAGGTGTAGGTGAAGATCCAGTTGGATCCGGCGATCGGGTAGCCCTCGCCGCCGATGTTGTCGATCGAGAACTGGAAGTTGTCCGGGATCTCGGCCTCGCCGGTGGCGGCGATCGTCGACTCCAGGGTCGGCTCGATCGGGGTGCCGTCCTCGTTGACGATGTGGGCGACGGCCAGGTCGGCCTCCTGGGCGAAGGACTGGTTCACGTAGCCCAGGCCGCCCGGGTTCTGGGTGATGCCCTGCGCGACGCCGTCGTTCTGCTGGCCGCCGACCAGGCCGTCGGCCCAGTCCAGCTCCTTGCCCTCGCCGTACTCGTCCGCCCACGACTCGACCTCGGTGGTCAGGTAGTGCGAGAACACGTAGGTGGTGCCGGAGCTGTCGGAGCGGTGGACCGGGATGATCTCGTCGCTCGGCAGGTCCATGTCCGGGTTGAGCTCGGCGATCGCCGGGTCGTCGAACGTGGTGATCTCGGTGGAGTAGATCCCCGCGAGGGTCTCCGCGTCCAGGACGAGGCCGTCCAGGTCGGGGTTGCTCAGGGCGATGACGACCGCGCCGAACACGACGGGGAACTGCACGGCCTCACAGCCGCGGGCCTCGGCGGCGGCCGCGAGGTCCTCCTCGCCCAGGAACTCCTCGGAGGAGCCGAAGTCGACGGTCTGCTCCAGGAACTGCTCGACGCCCGCACCGGAGCCGACGCTCTGGTAGTTGACGCTGACCCCGGGCTGCACGCCGTTGGAGTACTCGTAGATCCAGTCCTGGAACAGGGGGTCGGGGAAGCTGGCACCGGCGCCGGTCAGCTGCGCGCTGAGATCGCCGCCGCCACCACCGTCTGCACCGTCGCCTGCCGCGTCGCCGCCGCCACCGCACGCCGTGGCGAGCAGGGGGATGGCTGCCAGGACGGCGAGCTTGGAACGCCCGTTGCGCATGTCGTAGTTCTCCTCGTTGAATCACCGCTGTCGGGGCTGACGTAAAACGACAGTAAGCGTGCAGAAAGTCGCGCTGACATCGAAATGGAGGCCGGTTGGTAGAAGGCGGGTGAATGCGAAGTGAATGGGGGTAACCGTTTAATAACGGCGGGGCGTTTCCGTGGTTGTCGACTTCTGTCATGCGCCCGGGACTCACGGTGATGACCTGCGGGTATGCCGACTCCTGTGCGGGTTTCGCCGTGACCGACCGGCAAGGAAGGTGACGTGTCCGGTTGCCCTTCGGTTCACCTTCACGTGTGTCGATCGGCGAAGTGACGCCTACATGAACAATGGGTCGCTCCGGCGCCTGCTGGAGGACCCTGGATGTTCGTCGGTAGCTTTTTGTATGTGGTCAGCCACCATTCGAGGTATCGAGACGGTAGCCGATTCCGCGCACCGTGTGGATGAACCGGGGCTGGGCCTCGGAGTCGCCCAGCTTGTGTCTCAGGCGGCGGATGTGCACGGCGATCGTGTTGTTCACCGGAGGCAGGGGCTTGTGCCACACCTCGGTCCACAGCTCCTCGCGGCTGACCACCCGCCCGTTGTTGCGCAGCAGGAAGTCCATGATCCCGAACTCACGCAGAGCCAGGTTGACCGGGTTGCCGTCCACGAACAGCCGGTGTCCCAGGGCGTCGAGCTCCAGCGCCCCCGAACGGAGCGCGGACGGCGACGCCCCGCTGTCCGGTCCGCCCCCGTCCGCGCCGGGGAGCGAACCGCGCAGCAGGGCCGCCAGTTCCGGGATCCGGTAGGGGCGGCTCACGCACGCCGTCGCGCCGGCCGCCAGCGCCCTCATCGCCCGCTGGGAGTCGCCCGGCCCCACCCCGATGAGTATCGGGATCTCGGTCGCCCGGCGGGTGACCCGCACCAGCGTCTCCAGGTCCACCTCGGGCGGGTTCGCGCTGGTCACCAGCGTGTCCGGACGCATCATTCCCACCCGCAGCAGCGCCTCCGCGCCGTCCACGCACACCGTGATGTCCACGTCGTGGCCGCTCAGCGACAGCACCAGCTGGTGGGACTGCTCCGACTCCGGTTCGACCAGCAGGACCCGAAGCGGGCCCTCCCACCGCTCCGGGCGCTCGACCGGGTCCGCGTCGCCCAGGGCGCCCGGGGTGGGAGAGGGGACGGACGCGGAGGGCGTGAGCGCGGGCATGGGGGTCCACTTCGTCGAAGGTGCGGGAGAGGGGCGGCCCCGTCGCGGCCGATCCGGCCGACCGTCCCGTCGCCGGCCGCCCGGGCCGACCGGCCGAGGCGGCCCGCCATCGCCGGTCGCCCCGGTGGGGCTGTCAGGACCGCAGAGCCGATCGGCCGAGGCGGCCCGCCATCGCTGGTCGCCCCGGTGGGGCCGCAGAGCTAGGGCTGATCAGCCGAAGCGACCCGCCATCGCTGGTCGCCCCGGTGGGGCCGCAGGGCTAGGGCTGATCAGCCGAAGCGGCCCGCCATCGCTGGTCGCCCCGGTGGGGCCGCAGAGCTAGGGCTGATCAGCCGAAGCGACCCACCATCGCTGGTCGCCCGGGTGGGGACGGTTGGGGCTGATCAGCCGAAGCGACCAGCGATATAGTCCTCGGTCCTCTGGTCGGACGGCTTGCTGAAGATCGTGGTGGTCTCGTCGTACTCGACGAGGCTGCCGTAGCGGTCGCCCGCGTCGTCCACCCCGGCGGTGAAGAACGCGGTCCGGTCGGACACGCGCGCGGCCTGCTGCATGTTGTGGGTCACGATGACGATGGTGTACTCGCTGGCCAGCTGGTACATCAGGTCCTCGATCTTGAGGGTCGCGATGGGGTCGAGCGCGGAGCACGGCTCGTCCATCAGGATCACCTCGGGGTTCACCGCGATCGTGCGCGCGATGCACAGGCGCTGCTGCTGGCCGCCGGAGAGGGCGAACGCGCTCTCCTTGAGCTTGTCCTTGACCTCGTCCCACAGGGCGGCCTTGGTCAGCGTCTCCTCGACCAGGTCGTCCATGTTGCCGCGGGCGCCGTTGATGCGCGGGCCGTAGGCCACGTTGTCGTAGATCGACTTCGGGAACGGGTTGGGCTTCTGGAAGACCATGCCGATCCGGCGGCGCACCTCGATCGGGTCGACCTCCGAGGCGTACAGGTCCTCGCCGTGGTAGGTCACCCGCCCCTCGATGCGGGCGCCGGGGATGAGGTCGTTCATCCGGTTGAGGGTCCGCAGGACGGTGCTCTTGCCGCAGCCGGACGGGCCGATCATCGCGGTGATCTGGCGCGGCCCGACCTTGAGGTTCACGTCGCGCACGGCCTTGTTGGACCCGTAGTAGATCGAGAGGCCGGAGACGTCGAAGACGGGGTCTCCGAGGTCGGGGACCTCGCGGTTGTACCGGACGGTGTCGGGTGCGACGCCGCGACCGGACTCGGTGCCGCGAGGGGACGCGGTGTTGCTGACAGACATGGGTCCACTTCCGGGTCGGACGGTGCTTGCGCGGTCATGGGGGGCAGAACCGGCGGAGCGCGGTCGAATACCATGCAAATCCGTCCACATGAAGGCCGAGTGAACGATCCTCGTGGCGAAGGTGAACGTGGGCGGTGAACTCGGAGGCGTTCCGAACGCGGAACGTTGCGCTTCCGTCACCGAAGGAGGGGGCGGACGTGGCGGTCCCGTGCCCGGACATGCGAACGCCCGGCCCTCCCGTCGTCGCGGGAGGGCCGGGCGCGGGGTCTTCCCGGCGCCGCCCGGTTACTCCGGGGCGTCGCCGCCCTGCTCGGTGATCTTCTGGCGCACCTCGTCCATGTCCAGCTCTTTGGCCTGGGTGATCAGGCTCTCCAACGCCTCGGAGGGCAGAGCGCCGGGCTCGTTGTAGATGACGGTGCGCTCGCGCACGATCATCAGCGTCGGGATGGACTGGATCTTGAACTCGAAAGCCAGCTCGCGCTGCGCCTCGGTGTCCACCTTGGCGTGCACGATGTCGGTGTGGGTGTCCGCGGACTTCTCGAAGACCGGGGCGAACTGCCGGCAGGGACCGCACCAGTCCGCCCAGAAGTCGATGAGGACGAAGTCGTTGTCCTTCAGCGTCTCCGCGAAGTTGTCCTTGGTGAGCTCGACCGTGGGCACGTGGTCTCCTGATCTCTTCGTTGGTTGGTGTCGACCGTCGGCCAACCGCCATCTCTCAGTCCTACAGCGGTCGTGCCCACTCGTTTGTTCCGCATGCGTTCCCGGGGCCACGGACCCGTGTCCAGGACAAGAGGTTTCCGACACAACACGTGTTGCATACCTGTTTGGGAGGAAAGGAGCTTGGCGGCTAGGGTCGGTCGGAGGGGCGCGGATCCCTCGTGGGGAACCGTGGCCGGACGGGGACGGAGCGCGCGGAGCGCCAGGTGGACGGGGGTGGCCGTGAAGGACGATGCGGCGCCCGGGGACGGCGCCCGGGAGCGGGACGTCGACTACCGGTTCACCCTCGCGAACGAGCGCACCTTCCTCGCCTGGGTCAGGACGTCCCTGGCCCTCCTCGCCGGAGCCGTCGCGGTGCTGCACCTGCTCCCCCTGGGATGGGCGGAGTGGCCCCGCACCGCGGTCGGTCTGCTGCTCGCGGCGCTCGCCGGGGTCATCACGGTCTACGCGCCGCTGCGCTGGTACCGCGTGCAGAGGATCATGAGCCGGGGCGGGACCCTGCGGCTGAGCCTGCTCCCCCTGGTCACCACGTTCGCGGTGGGGCTGGTGTGCGCCCTCGTCCTGCTGGGCAACCTCCTGTGAACGCGCCCGTCGACCGCGACGACCCCGGGCTGCAGCCCGAACGCACCCTGATGTCGTGGCAGCGGACGCTCATCCTCCTCGCCGTGGTGGGCCTGCTGTTCATGCGCGGCTCGCTCACGAACGACGTCGACAGCGTCCTCCAGGCGTCCCCGCCGGTGCGCGTGGCCACGGCGGCCGCGCTGCTGGCCGTGTGCGCCGTGCTCGCCTTCCACCTGTGGTGGCGCTGGCGCCGGATCGGCTACGGCACCCGGGACCCGGGGACGGGCGGGCCCCCGTCGGCCGTCGCCAGGCCGTGGGCCATGGCGTTCCTGTGCTCGTCGGTGCTCGCGCTGAGCGTGGTCCTGGTGCTGACGGTGCTGGCGGGCTCCTGAGGGGCCGGTTCCGGCGTCCTCTGGCGTCCTGCCCCTATGCCCTGGCCGGGCTGGTCGGCGGGGGTCCGGCGCCGTCACTCCTGTCCCTCCGCGGGCGCGGTGCGCGCCGGGGGTCCGCCGGAGCGGGCGGCCACCCCTCCCGGGCGCGGTGTCCGGGGTCCCTGAGTCGGAGCCGGCTGGGGCGGGGAGGCGCCCCGTGCCGGACCGGCCGGGTTCCTACGCGGGGGCGGGCACGGGCGGTGCCGTGCTCCGGTGCTCCACGATCGACCGGATGATGTCGTTGAGGTCGCGCTCGGGCCGGTAGCCGACCAGGCGCCCGGCCAGGGAGGTGTCGGGGTAGCGGCGCTGCATGTCCTCGTAGCCCTCCCCGTACGCCTCCTCGTAGTCGATGTAGGTGATCGGGCTCGCGGAACCGGTGAGCTCGACGACCCGGTCGGCCAGGCCCTTGATCGAGATCTCCTCGTGGCCCCCCAGGTTGACGGCCTGGTTGTAGGCCTCGGGGGTCTCCATCAGTCTGAGGAGGCCGGGCACCACGTCGAACACCGAGCCGAAGCAGCGGCGCTGCGTCCCGGTGCCGTACACGGTGATCGGCTCCCCGGCCATCGCCTGGTCGACGAACCGGGGGACGACCATGCCGTAGCGGCCGGTCTGCCGGGGGCCGACCACGTTGAAGAAGCGGGCGATGACGCACGGGACGCCGGACTCGGTCCCGTGCACGTAGGCGATCAGCTCGTCCAGCCCCTTGGCCGCGGCGTAGGACCACCGGCTCCTGGTCGCGGACCCGTAGATCCGGTCGTCGCCCTCCTTGAGCCCGTCGGCGTCGTTCTTGCCGTAGACCTCGCTGGTGGACGCGATCATGTACGGCACGCGGTGCGCGACGGCCGCCTCCACCACGTTCTCCGTCCCGTGCAGGTTGATCCGCAGGGAGCGCAGCGGGTTGTCGACGATGTTGTAGACGCCGACGGCCGCGGCGAGGTGGAACACGGTGTCCGCCTCCGCGACCAGCGCGTCGACCAGCTCCCTGTCCAGGACGTCCCCGCGCACGAAGCGGAATCCGGGTGAGCCCTCCACCCGGGAGAGGTTCGCGGCGGAACCGGTCGACAGGTCGTCCAGGACCGTCACCCGGTGTCCCCGCGCGACCAGGTGGTCGCACAGGTGAGAGCCGATGAACCCGGCTCCTCCGGTCACTACAGCCTTCATGGTTTCCCCTCCACTACGAGCGGTGTGCGTTGAGGTGCTTCCAGCGTTGCGCGAGCGGGGCGCGTGTCGGAGAAGTGCGTGGACCGGGGCGGGGCCCGGTCGTTCAGGCCAGGCAGCGGAGCACGTGGAACCCCTCCCCGAGCGCGACCCCGGCCTGCATGCCGCGGAGCACGGCGAGGCTGCGCAGGGTCGGTTCGGAGCGCGTGTGCGGGTGCCTGTGGCTCTGCGAGCCGTACAGCTCCATGGCGTGGAGCTTGTCCGCCAGTTGGGACTCGTCGAGTTCGACGACGAGGTTCGGCGGCGCCACCGGCTCCGACCGCCACTGGTCGGCGGCCTCCTCGTAGGCCAGCACCAGCCGCGGGTGGTGGCGCAGGGCGGTGTCGGAGGGGCGCAGGGCGGTGTGCACGGCCTCGGCGGTGGCCTGGTGGTCCTGGTTGTAGCTGGTGCGGTGCGGCGCGAGCACCACGGTCGGCCGGAGCCGTTCGACCGACAGGGGGCTCTCCCGCTCGATCAGCCGGGTCAGGTCCACCCGGGCGACGGTGTCGAGCCGCAGGTGGTGGGCGTCACCGGGGAGGGCCATGTGCCAGTCGTCCCAGCGGAAGTGGTCGGAGACCTTCTTGATCTCCGCGTAGCGCTCCTCTGCGGTGGAGAAGCCCTTCGGCGACTGGTCGGCGGTGTCCCCGACGGTGAGGAACTGGACGAACACCTCGGCTCCGGCGCTCTTGGCCTTGCTCATGAGGCCGCCGCAGCCGAGCGTCTCGTCGTCCGGGTGGGGGGCGTAGACCAGGATCCGTTCCTGGGACCAGTCCGTCGTCATGCCGGTGTGCCGTCCTTTGCCGAGGTGGGGGCGATCGTGGTTGTCCCGAACCCGTGGAGCGGTCCCGTGCCCGCGGTCGCGGGCGGGGTGCCGACCCGCGTGCCGACACGCGGTCAGCTCCGGGTCTGTGCCTGCCGGAGCACCTGGAGCGCGTCCGGCCCGGCGTTGAGAAGGAGGTCGATCGCCGACAGGCGCGGCACGAAGCCGGCTCCGGCGGGCAGGTGCTGCGGGTAGACCGGATGCCGGAAGTCCTGCCATTCGACGCCGATCCCGTAGCGGCGCAGGGCCCCGGTGTCCAGGTAGTCCCTGGCACCGTCCCCCGAGAGCATGATGTCCGCGCCGGTCTTGGCGCAGATCTGGGCGAGCAGTTCGCTCTTGCGCCCCGGGAAGTCCCCGATCTCGCTGGCGAGCAGCACCGGGGTGTCGATCCCGAAGCAGCGCATCAGCATGCGGGTCGTCTCCGTGGCGAGCTCCGCGAGGCCGTCCCACTCCGTTTCGTACAGATGGGCGATCTCATCGCGGTATTCGCGCCAGTACGGCGCTCTGCGGTAACAGTGTTCCGAGAGTGCCTTGTAGTGCTTGATCCGCCATTGGCGCCCGTTGTCAATGCGCTTGTCCAGTATGCGATCATCGCGGTTGCCCTGGTTGACCGGCACGGTGAGCAGGACGGGCTTGTCACGCCCCGCGACGTAGTTCCGGTTCTGCCAACCACGCCGTTCAAACTGCACCGTGTCCAATACGACGAAAAGGTCGGCCCGGTCGATCTTGTCGATGAGGCCCAGCCAGGGCAGGTAGTGCGGCTGGTGGAGTGCCACCCGCATGACCGAGTCGAGTTCCCCGATGTCATTGCTGGTGGCAGTGTTGCTCATGGGCCTGCTGTCCTGCTTGCCGCGGGTCGGATCAGGCGAGGGGGAGGGTAAGCCGCCGATCACGCCGAGCGTTCTCCTTCTCTCCGTGGGGCACCTTTGGTGAGGATTGTCCGAGTTTTCGGGCAGTCCGGTATAAACCGAAGTGCGTACCGCGCCACCCCGGTCCTCCTCACAAATATCTTCTAATGGGTACCACCTGACGCAAGCCCGTGTATACGATTTGCGTGGCCTACATAGGACGCGAACCAGGGGCAACCACTCAGTGCCGTAGGGCGTCAACCTAACGCTGGATGTGCGGGTTCATGTCGGTCCGAAAACCGATATCTTTCGGAGGGGTCCCAGGGCTGTGCGTATCGCTCGTTTCATCGGTGGCCTGTTGACCGGGTTGATCGCCCTGGTCCTTGCTGTCGCACTCTTCGTCTACTGGTTCGCCTTCGCCGCGGACATGGCGGCCGCCGCGGGACTGGGCGCGTTCGGCTACGTGTTCCTGTGGCTGGCGTTCGGCGCCAACCTCCTCCTGTGGACCGCCGCCGGCCTCCTGCGCCTGGGCGAGGACTCGATCCGCGCGGTGGTGCGGCCGCGCGCCCGCCGGGGCCGGGCGGTCGGGGCCGCCCCGCCGGAGCGGGTCCTGGTCGCCGCGGGCGCCTCCGAGGTGGGCGCGTCCGATGCAGGCCCCCCGGGGTCGGGCGGCCCCGTCCGACCGGCGGGGCGTCACGCCTCCGGGCGGCCCGGGGGCGCGCGGGGCGACGACCCCGGTATCTCCCTGGCGGTCGTCATCCCCGCGCACAACGAGGAGCCCGTCATCCACGCGGCCATCGGATCGGCGCTGAGCCTGTTCGACCGCTGGGACGTCTACGTGGTCTCGGACTCCTCCAAGGACGCCACGGCGGAGATCGCCGCCAGGACCGGCGTCAACGTGCTCGAACTGCTCACCAACCGCGGCAAGGCCGGCGCCATCGAGGCGGTCATCGAGGAGTTCTCCCTGACCGAGAACTACGGCGGTGTCCTCATCCTGGACGCCGACACCGAACTCGACCCGGGGTACGTGGAGGGGGCCAGGCGCCAGCTGGAGGACCCCTCGGTCGCCGCCGTCGCGGGCTTCGTCGTCTCGGAGTGGAAGCCGCAGGAGCGGACCCTCGTCGGCAGGACCATCTCCGCCTACCGGGACCGCCTGTACTTCATGCTCCAGTACCTCATGCGGTTCGGGCAGACCTGGCGGCACGCCAACACGGCGTTCATCGTGCCGGGCTTCGCCAGCGTCTACCGCAGCGAGGCCCTGCGGGAGATCGACGTCAACCCCCCGGGGCTGGTGATCGAGGACTTCAACATGACCTTCGAGGTGCACCACAAGCGCCTCGGGCGCATCTCGATGAACCCCGACACCAAGGCCTACAGCCAGGACCCCTTCACGTTCGGGGACTACTACAAGCAGGTCGGCCGGTGGACGCTCGGCTTCTGGCAGACCATCCGCAGGCACGGGATCTGGCCGAGCGTCTTCTGGGCGTTCCTCGCGCTCTACGTCGTCGAGGTCGTGCTGGTCTCCCTGGTCCTGCTGCTCACCGCGCTGCTCGGGGTGTTCGTGCTCGTGGGAACGCTCGGCGGCGAGCCCTTCGGGACGCTGCCGTTCTTCGGAGGGGCCTTCACGGCGGTGTCGGCGCTCCTGCCGCTGACGGCCATCGCGATCGGCCTGTTCATCCCGGACTACATGCTCACCTGCCTGCTGACCGTGGTCCGGCGGCGGCCGTCCTACCTGCTGTACGGCCTGTTCTTCTTCCCGATCAGGCTGGTGGACGCCTACCTGTCGCTGCGTATGGTCCCCAAGGCGTGGACCACCGACTCCGACGGTCGGTGGAGCAGCCCGGACCGCACGTCCAACAAGAGCTGAACTGCGACGATGTGAGATTGTCCGGCCTCGTCCACCCCGGGGGGCCGTGGCCGCGGGCAGCGTTTAGCCTCGAGGAGGGACCCCGACCCTCCTCGGGGCGGAAGTCTGACGAAGCGTGTGAGGTAGCGGTGGACAAGAGGCGTGTGTCGTTCGGGCTGTACAGGGTGCTCGCGTACGTGACCGGCGTTTTCCTGATCGGGCTGACCTTCGTGGCCATGCCCGCCAAGTACCTGGTCGGTGAGACGGCCCGCTTCTCCCTGATGCCGGCGCCGCAGGGGCTGGAGCACTGGTTCGGCCCCGAGTCGCCGCTGATGCTCTTCATCGCCATGCCGCACGGCTACATCTACATGGTGTACGTCTTCGCGGTGCTGTGGGTCGCGCTGGACCGGCGCTGGAGCGCCGCCCGCACCCTCGGCGTGGCCCTGGCCGGCACCGTCCCCGTGGTCGGGTTCGTCGTCGAGCACCGGATCGTCAGGTCCGAGCAGGCCAAGGAGGCTGCCGCGGGCGAGCGGGCTCAGGAGCCCGCGACCGCGGGCTGACCCTCCTGCTCCTCCCCGTCGGAGGCCCGCTCCCGCCGGGAGCGGGCCTCCGCCAGTTCCCGGCGCATGAGGATGATCCAGAAGACCACCGCGGAGACGCCGAACATCGCCCACTGCACCGTGTAGCTGAGGCTGCGCCAGTTGACCTCGACCTCGGTGGGCGGCTCGGGCGGCGGCACCGGGACGAGGGAGTCCGTGGCCGGGTCCTGCCCGGGCAGCGTGACGTAGCCCTCGTAGAGGGGGTGGTCCCACTCCTGGACCAGGACGGAGGCCGCGATGCGCTCGACCTGTCCCTCGGTCACCTCGACGGGGACGACCCCCTCGGCCCCGACGGGCGGCAGCAGCCAGCCCGTGACGGTGACCTCGCCGCCGGGGGCCTCGGGGACGTCCTGCCCCTCCTCGGCCCAGCCCCGGTTGACGGTGACGGCGCTGCCGTCCGCGGTGACCAGCGGCAGGATGACGTCGTGCCCCAGGACCCCGTCCACGACCCGGGGCACCAGGAGCTGCTCGGCGGTGTCGTAGCGTCCCGTGGCCTCGACCGCCTGGTTCGCGAAGGAGTCGGGGTGCATGTACGCGCCGGGTTCCAGCAGGTCCTCGACGGGGCGGGCGGAGGCCAGGTCCTCGACCGGGTTGGTGATCACCTCCCGGTCGGGCTCGAAGGCGCGGACGAACTGCCACGAGGTGCCGGTGGCGCACACCAGGACGACCAGCAGGGCGACCAGGTGGATGCCGAGCCAGCGGGGGCTGAGGAGCGGAGATCTCACCGGTCCAGGCTATGCGCGGCCTCCGGGCGGGCCGTCATGACCCCTGGTTGACGATGTCCCGAAGCCCTTGGGCTGCGGCCTGCCCAGCAATGACGATCACTTTAAGTAGTTTCTCGTGACTGAGGGTTGTTCTTCGAGGTTGGGGTGGGTAGTGTCGTCATCAACGCGGAACGACAGGGTCGATCCGCGGCAGACCTTACAGGCCGCGACTCCCGGGGGGAGGAGTCGCCGGCCGCTTCCCAGGCGAGGGTTGCTTCCGTACTTTGAGGGGGGATGCGGGAGCGACCCTCGCCACCTTTCTTCTGGGGCGGGCCCACCGGTCGGTGGGCCCGCCCCGTCGCGTGCCCGCGGCCGGTCTCAGGGTGTGTTCCGGACGGATCGCTCGCGCAGGTCGGTGAGGTGGTGTGCCGCCGTCGCGAAGTCGTTGTCGTCGTGCAGGACGACAAGACCGTGGTGTGCCGCCGTCGCGGCGATGAGCAGGTCCACCGAGGACATCGCCCGGTGCGCGCCGCCCCGGAGGAGCCGGTACTGCGCGGACTCCACCCACTGCCAGGCGCTCTTCGGCGTGGGCACATCGGGGTGCAGGGTCTCGAACATCTCGTTGAACTGCTCGTACTCGTCGAGATTGCGTGCGGAACGGCGGAATTCCGTACGTTGGACGGCACAGGACCCCACCGCCCCCTCGACGACGACGTCGCGCCAGGCATCCCTGTGTTTCGGGTCCCTCAGAACCCGCCACAGCGCGGACGAGTCGATCAGGTACCTGATCACTCCCCATCCCCCTTCTCGGCGGAGCGCCTCTTCTGCCAGCTCTCGTAATCCCAGTCCCGTGCGAGTGCGGAGAAGTGTTCCAGGGCGGCTATGCGACGGTGTCTGGCCGCGTATTCCCTGAGGGCGAGGTTGACCGTCTCCTTCTTGGTCGAGGCGCCGGAGAGTCTCATGGCCTCACGAAGGGCCTCGTCGTCGATGTCGACCTGGGTCAGGCTCATGTCGGACTCCGTTTCATGGTGATGTACATGTTGAGCATATGCCATGGACATCACCATGAAACGGCTTGCCGCGTGTCCGCGGCCGGTCCGGGACCGGGGTCAGCCCATGGTCTTCTGGCCGTCCAGGCCCTCGCGGACGATGTCGGCGTGGCCGCAGTGCTGCGCGGTCTCGCGGAGGATGTGCAGCAGCACGTCGCGGGCCGTCCAGGCCCCCCCCTTCGGGGAACCACGGCGCGCTCGGGAGCGGGTGCGAGACCTCCAGGTCGGGCAGTTCGGCCACCAGCCGCTCCGTCTCCCCGGCCGCCAGCTCGTAGTCCTCCAGGACGCCGGCGAGGGTCTCACCGTCCAGCAGCCGGAAGCTGTCCGCGTGCTCCTGCCAGGTGGACGGGTCGTCGTAGTCCACCTCCGTCGGCGCGGGGCCGTTCCGGATGAAGTCGGCCCAGCTGCGCTCCGTCGACACCACGTGCTTGAGCAGGCCCCCGAGGGTCAGCTCGCTCACCGTGGTGCGCCGCGCCGCCTGCTCGTCGTCCAGCCCCCGGAGGGTGAAGCGCAGGAAGTCGCGCTGCTCCCCCAGGGCGCGCAGGAGGGACGCGCGCTCTGCGTCCAGGACCTTCTCCGTCGTCGTCGCCATCATGACCACCGCTTTCCGTCGCACCGAAGCTCGTGGTCACCACCCTAGGAACCATGGAGGTCAAGTACTGTCCTCCACTTGGCGCGGTAGGCAGGGGCTTTCCTGGAACCCCCGAGAGGACACCGGATAACCTGGCGTTCTGGCGACCCGGAGGTTCCATGGCCCTGATCCCGCTCCAGTACCGAATCGACGGCCCCAGGCACGCGCCCGTCGTCCTGCTCGTGCCACCCTTCGGCACGACGATGTCGGTCTGGGAGCCGCAGATGCCGGAGCTCACCCGCGACCTCCAGGTCCTGCGGGTCAACCACCGCGGCCACGGCTCCTCACCGGCCCCCGCGGGGCCCTGCACGGTGGCGGACCTCGCCCTGGACCTGCTCGGCGTCCTCGAGGACCGGGGCTTCTCACGGGTGTCGGCCGTCGGCGCGGGGCTGGGGTCCGCACTGCTGGTGTGGATCGCGGCGAACTCGCCCCGGAGCCTGGACCGCCTGGCGCTGCTCGCCGCGGCCCCGCGCACGCCCGCCGTGCACAGGTGGGACCGGATCGCCTCGCGGGTGCGGGAGGTCGGCCTGGAGTCGGTGGCCGCCGACGTCGTGCGGCCGTGGTTCACGCCCGACATGGCCGAGGACCGCCCCGAGGTCGTGGCCAGGTTCACCGAGGACTTCGGCCGGCTCGACCCGGGCGGGTTCGCCTCGGTGTGCGACGCGGTCGCGAAGCTGGACCAGCGCCACCTGGCCGCCGAGGTGCGGGTGCCCACCCTGGTCGCGTCGGCCGCCCACGACCCGCTGCTGCCCCCGGGCCACGGGCGCAGGCTCGCCGACGGGCTCCCCGACGCCCGGTTCGAGGTGGTCCCCGGGGCCGCGCACCTGCTGGGGGTGGAGCGCGCGGACCGGGTCAACGAGCTGCTGCTGGAGCACATCGTCCGCTGAGGGGCGAACCGGGAGCCCCGGGGCTCCCGGCCCGGAGCCGCACGCCGGTTCCGGCGGCCGTCGTCCCCGGAGGACCGGCGCCCGGCGCAGGGCGCCCGGGGTCAGAGCGCCAGGTCGGGCAGGAGCGGCTGGTTGATCTCCAGCAGGTAGCCGTCGGGGTCGCGGAAGTGCGCCGCGCGGACGCCCCAGGCCGTCCAGTCCCGCGGCTCCATCGCCTGGCGGGCGCCGTCCGCGACCAGCTTGGCGGCGGTCACGTCGACGTCGTCCACCTCGAAGATCACCGCGATCCGGTCCTGGTGGGGGAGTGCGGGGTCGGCGGTGTCGGTCTCCAGGGCCTCGGCCATCACCTCACGCTGGTTGATGGCGAGCCGGGTCCCCGATTCCACGTCGAACTCGGCGTAGCGGCTCGTCTCGTCCCCTCGGAGGACGGGGAGCCTGAGGACCTCGGAGTAGAAGTGGAAACAGGCCTCGTAGTCGTTGACGAGGAGCCTGATGTAGCTGCAGCGCATGGAGCCTCCCACCGGCCGGGGTTGGTCGTCCCCACCATTGTGGCGTTTCCGGGCGGCATGTCACCGGGTATCCGCGCCGGGTTCGCGTGGGCCCGGTCACGGCGCGGCCCCGCCGGGGCGGCGAACGGCTCCGCTCCGACGGCCGGTGCGCGCATCCGGTCCGTCGCCCACGGGACCCCGGCCCCGGAGCGGCGGCGACACGGAACTCCGAGGGGCGCGGCGGCTACCAGACGTCGGGGCCGGCCCACCCGTAGGCGTCGCGCCGGCGCACCTGGGCCAGCTCGTCCTCGGAGAGCACGCGGGGCTCACCGATCCGGCGGGCCCTGACGTAGGCGGCGCACAGCCAGTCGAGGAGGCGGAGGTTCTCCAGGGCGTGCGCCAGGTCGCGGCCCAGGGCGAGCCCGCCGTGGTCGGCCAGGAGGGCGGCGTCGCGGCCCTTGAGGGCCTTGGCCGCGAGGTCGCCGATCTCGCCGCTGCCGTAGGTCGTGTAGGGGGTCACGGTGACCGCCCCGCCCAGGGCGGCGGCGCGGTGGTGGATCGGCGGCAGTTCGGCGAGCACGGAGGACACGGCGACGGTGTCGGCGGTGAACGCGTTCACGACGGCCGTCACGTCGCGCCCGCCCTCGGCGGCGCGGCGGTGGACGGCGATGTGCAGGGTGGCCTCGGCCGCGGGGTCGCGGCGCCCCTCCAGGACCCGGTCGTCGAGCGACATCACCGGGCAGTCGGCGGGCTGGAGCCGGTCGAGGGGGACTCCGTGGGGGGTGACCACGACGAGGTCGCCGCTGCGGACGCTGACGGTTCCCGCCTCCCCGGGGGCGGTGCCGGGACCGTCCGCGAGGGCGCGGGCGGTCAGGCAGACGTCGCGGCGTTCCTGTTCGAGCAGCATGCTTCCTCACGGGTTGCGCGGTCGGGCGCGGCTCCGGTGCGGGCCGTGTCGTGAGAGCGCCGAAGTGCGGACGAACCCACTTAGGTACACCTCAATGTACGTCAAAGACTGTGGCCGGTATTCCCCAGGTGCGGGTGTTCGTCCCGGGGGCTGCCGTCACTCGGCGTAGTTACTTGCCTGTGTGCGGCGCGAGGCGTGCCGACGGCTGTCCCCGAAGGCCGGGGAGTTCCTCCAGCCCAGTCGGGGTTGTGGGGGCGCTGTGACGTGTGCGTCTTAGAGACGAGGCAGTTTGTGAGTACGCATCTTGGGCAAACCGGACCCGTGAACGAACCCTACGTAACCTTGCCGTCCGTGCCGTACCTGTCCGAACCGGGCTCCGCGACGGCCACCAGCCTGTACATCGACGGCGAGTGGCGCGCGGCGCGGAACGGCCGTGTCCGGGAGATCCTGGACCCGGCGGACGCCTCCGTCCTGACCATCGTCAGCGAGGCGGGCCGCGCCGACGCCGAGGACGCCATCGCCGCCGCGCGGCGCGCCTTCGACACGGGGGAGTGGCGCCGCACCACGGCCGGGGAGCGGGGGCGCGTCCTCGACCGCATCGCCGACCTCCTCCAGCGCGACCGCGCGGAGATCGCGGTCATGGAGTCGCTCGACACCGGCAAGACCATCGAGGAGGGCGGGATCGACGTCGACGACGTCACCGACGTCTTCCGCTACTACGCCGGACTCGCGGACAAGGACGCGGGCCGCCTCGTCTCCGCGCCCGAGGGGGTGCACAGCAAGGTCGTCCACGAGCCCGTCGGCGTCTGCGGCATGATCACCCCCTGGAACTACCCGCTGCTCCAGCTCGCCTGGAAGATGGCCCCCGCCATCGCCGCGGGCAACACCATGGTGGTCAAGCCCAGCGAGATCACCCCCGTCACCACCGCCAAGCTGGTCGAGCTCACGACCGAGGCGGGCATCCCCGCGGGTGTGGTCAACCTGGTCACGGGGAGCGGCCCCGACGCGGGCGCACCGCTCTCCGAGCACCCCGACGTGGACCTGGTCTCCTTCACCGGCGGTCTGGCCACCGGCAGGCGGATCATGGCGGCGGCCTCCCGGACCGTCAAGAAGATCGCCCTGGAACTGGGCGGCAAGAACCCCAACATCGTCTTCCCGGACGTCGACCTCGACACCGCCGTGGACTACGCGCTCAGCGCCGCGTTCTTCCACTCCGGGCAGGTGTGCTCCGCCGGCGCGCGGCTCATCGTGCACAACGCGATCCACGACGCCTTCACCACCGAGCTCGCCCGCCGGGCCGAGGCCATCCGCATCGGCCGGGGGCAGGACGAGGGGGTGCGCTGCGGACCGCTGGTGTCGGCCGAGCACCGCGCCAAGGTCGAGGCCGCCGTCGCGCGCGGTGTCGAGGAGGGCGCCCGCATCATCGCCGGGGGCAGGCGGCCCGAGGACCCCGGGCTCGCCGACGGCTACTTCTACCGGCCCACCGTGTTCGTGGACTGCGACCGGTCCATGGACATCGTCCAGAACGAGGTGTTCGGCCCGGTCGTCACCGTGGAGCGGTTCGAGACGGAGGCCCAGGCGGTCGAGCTCGGCAACGACACCGACTACGGGCTCTCCGGGGGTGTGTGGACCGGTGACACCGCCCGCGGCGAGCGCGTCGCCGCGGCCCTGCGCCACGGCACCGTCTGGATCAACGACTACGGCCCCTACTTCCCCGGAGCGGAGTGGGGCGGTTTCGGCCGCAGCGGCGTCGGCCGGGAGCTGGGGCCGGCCGGCCTGGACGAGTACCGCGAGGCCAAGCACATCTACCGCAACCTGGCGCCCGAACCGCAGCGCTGGTTCGGCTGAGGCCCCTGCCCCGCCCCTCGGGGCGTCCGACGCCCGCCGGCGCCGTTCCGTCCTCCGCGCCGGCGGGCCCCGCCCCCACGACCGCGGAGCACCCCCGCCCCGCATCCGCACGACAGCAGAACCCGCGCAGGTCGGTTTCCCCGGCATCCCCCGGGCCAGAGACAACGAGAGGAATCGGACCGTGGCCACAGAGACCACCTACGACTACGTGATCGTCGGCGGAGGCACAGCGGGCTCGGTGATCGCCAACCGCCTCACCGAGGATCCCGGCACCACCGTGTGCCTCATCGAGGGCGGCCCCGACGACCGCGACCTGGAGCACGTGCTCCGGCTCCGCGACTGGCTGAGCGTCCTCGGCGGCGACCTCGACATGCGGTACACGACCGTCGAGCAGCCGCGCGGCAACTCCGACATCCTGCACTCCCGGGCCCGCGTGCTCGGCGGGTGCTCCTCGCACAACACGCTCATCAGCTTCCGGCCCTTCGCCGAGGACCTGGACGACTGGGTCGCGGCGGGCGCCGAGGGCTGGGACAACGCCACCGTGCAGTCCTACGCCGACCGCATCAGGTGCAACATCGTCCCGATCGCCGAGAAGGACCGCAACGCCATGGTCCGGGACTGGGTCGCCTCGGCCGCCGAGGCCGCGGACGTCCCGGTCGTCGAGGACTTCAACGCGCTCACCTCCCACGGCGGCGGCTTCGCCGAGGGCGCGGGGTTCCTGTCCATCGCCTACGACCCCTACACCGGCCACCGCTCGTCGGCGTCGGTGGCCTACCTGCACCCGATCATGGACGTGCGGGAGAACCTCACCGTCATGCTGGAGACCTGGGTCGACCGGCTGCTCCTCGACGGCGACCGCGCCACCGGGGTCCGCGCCACCGCCGCGGACGGCACGCGCCTCACCGTGAACGCCCGCCGCGAGGTCGTCCTGTGCGCCGGGGCGGTCGACACCCCCCGCCTGCTCATGCTCTCCGGGATCGGCAACGCCGAGGAGCTGCGCGCCGTGGGGGTCGAACCCGTCCACGACCTGCCGGGCGTGGGCGAGAACCTCCTCGACCACCCCGAGTCGATCATCATGTGGGAGACCGACCGGCCGGTCCCGCAGAACACGGTGATGCACTCGGACGCGGCCCTGTTCGTGCGGCGCGACGACAGCGACCCGCGTCCGGACCTGATGTTCCACATCTACCAGATCCCCTTCGACGACAACACGAAGCGGCTGGGCTACGAGTCGCCGCCCGACGGCTGGGCGGTGTGCATGACGCCGAACATCCCCCGCTCCCGCTCGCGCGGCAAGCTCTCCCTCACCAGCGCCGACCCCTCGGTCCCGCCCGCCCTGGACTTCCGGTACTTCACCGACCCCGAGGGGTACGACGAGAAGACCGTCGTGGACGGCCTGAGGATCGCCCGCGAGGTGGCCGCCGCAGAGCCGTTCCGCTCCTGGATCAGACGCGAGGTCGCCCCCGGCCCCGCGGTCACGACCGACGAGGAGCTGTCCGAGTACGGCCGCCGCGCGGCCCACACCGTCTACCACCCCGCGGGAACGTGCCGCATGGGAGCGGCCTCCGACGACACCGCCGTGGTCGACCCGCGCCTGCGCGTCCGGGGGCTGCGCGGACTGCGCGTCGCCGACGCCTCGGTGTTCCCGACCCTCCCCACCCCCAACCCCATGGTCATGGTCCTGGCGCTCGGGGAGCGGGCCGCCGACCTGATCCGGCAGGACGGGCGGGCCGTGGACGGGGAGAGCCGATGAGCACGCGCGCGGAGGGGGAGGCCGTCCCGCAGGAGGGCGCCTCCGACACCACCTTCTCGGTGCGCCACCTGTGGAAGATCTTCGGCAGGAACGCCGACAGCGTCATCGGCACGGACCTGGAGCACGCGGACCGCGACCGCATCAAGGACGAGACCGGCTGCACCGTGGCGGTGCGCGACGTCTCCTTCGACGTGCGGACCGGGGAGACCTTCGTGGTCATGGGCCTGTCCGGCTCCGGCAAGTCCACGCTGATCCGGTGCCTGACCCGGCTGATCGAGCCCACCTCCGGGCAGGTGCTCCTCGACGGCGAGGACATCGGGGAGGCGGGGCCGCAGAGGCTGCGCGAGCTGCGCCGCCACAGGATGGCGATGGTCTTCCAGCACTTCGGGCTGCTGCCCAACCGCAGGATCATCGACAACGTGGCCTACGGCCTGGAGGTGCGGGGCATGCCGCGCCCCGACCGCTACGCGCGGGCCCGCGAGATGATCGACATGGTCGGCCTGGGAGGCTACGAGAACTCCCGGCCCGGCGAACTCTCCGGCGGTATGCAGCAGCGGGTCGGCCTGGCCCGCGCGCTCGCCGTCGACCCGCAGGTCCTGCTGTTCGACGAGCCCTTCAGCGCGCTGGACCCGCTGATCCGCCGGGACATGCAGAACGAGGTCGTGCGGCTCCAGCGGGAGCTGCACAAGACCTCCGTGTTCATCACCCACGACCTCCAGGAGGCGCTCAAGCTGGGCGACCGCATCGCCATCATGCGCGACGGCGAGCTCGTCCAGGTCGGCACCCCGGAGGAGGTGGTGGGGCGCCCCGCCGACGCCTACGTCGCCGACTTCACCTCCGACGTCGCCCGCACCACCGTGCTGACCGCCCGGTGGCTGGTGCGCGAGCCCTTCCCGGGGGAGCGCACGGACGGACCGACCACCGAACCCGGCACGGTCCTGGCGGAGGTCCTGCCGATGCTCGCCGCGAGCACCGCGCCGGTCCGGGTCGTGGAGGGCGGCACCCTCCTGGGCTACGTGGGCCGGGACGACGTGCTGCGCGCCATCGCGGAGGACCAGCTGGAGAACGCCGCGGCGGCCGCCGCCATCGAGGGGGAGACGTCGGAGGAGCTGTCCGACGGGGCCACCGACCCGGCGTCGGCGAGCCACGTCGCGGACCTCGGCGACGACGGTGGGCCCGGCGGGTCCGCCACGGCCGGGAGCGGTGGGTGACATGGCCGCTGTGACCCGACCCGCCGCCGGCTCCGGGAAGGCCGCCCCGGGCGGCGCCGGGGGAGGAGGCCCCTCCCTCCTGCGGAACACGTGGGCGCAGGCCGCCGCGGTCGTCGCCGTCCTCGTGGCCGGGTACTGGACGACCCGCGCGCTGGGCGGCCCCGCGTGGGCGGGCCCCTTCCCGACCGCCGTCGGGGACGCCTTCATGGCGTGGCTCGACGGCGTGTACGGGTGGATCGTCGTCAACCGCAACGACAGCCCGCTGTTCCTGTACTTCTTCAACTACGTGTCCGTGGGACTGGGGTCGGCCGTCGTGCTGATCGACCAGTTCCTCGGCTTCCTCACCTGGCCGGGCGTGACCGTCCTCGGGGTGCTCACCGCCTGGCGGGTCGCCGGGTGGCGCGTGGCGCTCCTGGTGCTCGCCGCCTTCGGGGTGTTCGCGCTGACCGGGCTGTGGAACGAGTCGATGACCACCCTGGCGCTGATCATCGCGTCGGTGTTCATCGCCCTGCTGTTCGGCATCCCGCTCGGCGTCCTCGCGGGCCGCAGCGACCGGTTCCACCGGGGCGTGCGCCCGGTGCTGGACTTCATGCAGATCATGCCCGCGTTCGCGTACCTGCTGCCGTTCGTGCTGCTGTTCGGCATCGGCAACCCGGCCGCGGCCGTGGTGACCGCCGTGTACGCGTTCCCGCCCGTGGTCCGGATCACGGCGCTGGCGATCCGCGAGGTGCCCGGGGGCGCGGTCGAGGCGGCCACGTCGCTGGGGTCCACGCCGTGGCAGGTCCTCACCAAGGTGCAGCTGCCCCTGGCCAGGCGCACCATCCTGCTCGGCGTCAACCAGACCATCATGCTCGCCGTGTCCATGGTCGTCATCGCGTCGGTCATCGGCGCCGGCGGGCTGGGCGACGCGATCTACCAGGCGCTCTCCAAGGTGAACGTCGGCCAGGCGTTCCAGGCGGGCCTGGCGATCGTCATGCTCGCCATCGCCCTGGACCGTGTGACGGGCGCGGTCGGCCACGGCGCGCGCACCCCGGACGTCCCCGAGCGGCTCCGGCTGCCGCTCCTCGGCGGCGGGCTCGTGCTGACGGTCGCCGTGGTCGCCGTCGCGCGGCTCATGGGCGTGCGCGGGTGGCCGCGCGAGGTCGCGGTCGACCTCGCGGCCCCGGTCAACGCCGTCTACGAGGCCGTCCAGGCGGCGATCGGTCCGACCACGGCCGCGCTGGGCGCATGGACCCTCGACTGGGTCCTGGGGCCGCTGGGCTCGCTCCTGACGGGGTCGCCCTGGTGGCTGGTGACGCTCGCCGCGGCGGCCCTGGCGTGGATCTTCTCCGGCTTCGGGGCGGGCGCCGTGTCCGGGCTGGCGTTCGTGGGGGCGGGCCTGCTGGGCGTGTGGGACAACGCCATGGACACGCTCTCGCAGGTGCTGGTGGCGTCCGCCCTGACCATCGCGCTCGGCGTGGTGATCGGCGTGCTGATGTCCCGCAACGACGTGCTCGCCGCGATCCTCAAGCCGGTCCTCGACGCCATGCAGACCCTGCCGCCGTTCGTCTACCTGATCCCGGCGGTGGCGCTGTTCTCGATCGGCCGCGTCCCGGCCCTGGTGGCGGCGGTCGTCTTCGCCCTGCCGCCGGTGATCCGGCTGGTCGACGACGGCATCCGGGGCGTACCCGCCCCGACCCTGGAGGCGGCCCGCTCCCAGGGGTCCACCAAGTGGCAGCTCCTCACGAAGGTGGAGCTGCCCATGGCGCGCGGCTCGATGCTGCTCGCCGTCAACCAGGGGATCATCCTGGTGCTGTCCATGGTGGTCATGGGCGCCCTCGTCGGGGCCGGCTCGCTCGGCTTCGACGTGGTGTTCGGCCTGGCGCAGAACCAGCTCGGCCTCGGCCTGGCGTCCGGGCTGGCGATCGTCTGCCTGGGCCTGTTCCTGGACCGCCTGACGCAGGGAAGGAGGGCACCCCGTGCCTAGACAGGACCCCCGGGGCCCGTTCCCCGACCGTGTCCGCGCGCTGTTCGGGACGGGGGCCCGCACCGCGCCCCGGTCCGCGCGGCGGGGGCCGGGCGCGCCCGCGCCCCGCCGCGCCTCCCTCCTGGTGAGGGGGATCGCGGTCGGCCTGGCCCTGGCCGCGGTGGGTGCGTGCGCGGTGCGCACCGACCAGATCGCCCGGGACCCGGGCGTCGTCCGCATGGCCCTCAACGGCTGGGTGGGCTACGAGGCCAGCGCCGAGGTGCTGGCGTACATCCTCCGGGAGGAGATGGGCTACGACGTCCAGCTGGTCCGGACGGACGAGCAGCCGTCGTGGCAGGCCCTGGACCAGGGCGTGCTGGACGTGATCGTCGAGAACTGGGGCCACGAGGACCTCATGGACCTCTACGGGCCCGAGGGCAACGGCACCGTGGTCGACGGCGGCCCCAACGGCAACGTCGGCGGCATCGGCTGGTACGTCCCCGGCTACGTGGTGGACGAGTACCCGGAGATCGCCGCCGTCGACGGGCTGAAGGAGCACACGGACCTCTTCCGGACCGCCGAGACCGGGGACCGGGGGGAGTTCCTGGGCGGGGCCCCCGGGTTCGTCACCCAGGACCAGGGGATGGTCAACGCCTTCGACCTGGACCTGGAGATCGTCTTCGCGGGGTCGGAGGCCTCGCAGATCACCGAGGTCCGGCGGCGCTACGCCGAGGAGGAGCCCGTGCTCTTCTACTTCTACGATCCGCAGTGGCTCCAGGAGGAGCTGGAACTGGTCCGCGTCGACTTCCCCGCGTGGGAGCCCGGATGCGACGAGGACCTGGAGTGGGTGCCCTGCGACTACCCGGTCTACGACATGAACAAGATCTTCCGGACCGGGTTCGTGGAGGCGGACGAGCCCTCGTACCAGTTCCTCGACAACTGGACGTGGACCAACGAGCAGCAGAACGAGGTCGCCCGGATGATCGCCGAGGAGGGGCTCGACCCCACCGAGGCCGCCGAGATCTGGGTGGACGGGAACCGCGACGTGTGGGAGCCCTGGCTCCCGGAGGGCCGCGCGGACCGCTGACCGCGGGCTGCCGGCCGCACGGTCCGCCGCCGGGACGGGGGAGGCCCCGCCCCGGCGGTCCGCCGTCACCGGGACGGTTCCCGGCCCGCAGCCCCGCACGGCGGCGCCGCGCGCCCCGGGCCGACCGTCAGGAGCGCGGCCGCTCGTACCTCAGGCGCCGGTCCACCCAGTACACGTTCACGCAGGTGCCGACGAACCCCGCGACCAGCAGGACGACCAGCCACGCGTCGGCGTCCCAGGCCAGGGCCAGGACCAGGCCGACCAGCATCACCAGGGCGCCGAACACGGCCAGGACCAGTCGGAACCCCAGTGCGCTCGCGGGGCGCTCGGGACTGCCGAGCGGTCCCCTCAACCTGCCTCGTCGCATACCGCACCACCTCCCTCCACCAGTCCTACCCCAGGACCGCCCGGCCCCTCACCCGCCCCGGCCCCTCCGGACGCGCCGCCGACTTTCGAGAAGCCCGTATACGCACGAGCAGATCTCTTTAGGATTTCCTTAAGAGCCGGTAATCTGAAGGTCGGTGAGTGTCGTTGGGTTCGTGGGAGATTCTCATGACCGGGGAAGTGGAGGAGTTCCTGGATGTTCTCCACACCACGGATCAGAAGACCCACAGGTTGGTCAACCAGGCCATTCTCGTGTTGGAACAGAGCGGTCCTGCTGAAGGAAGACCTCTGGTCGACACGGTGGCGGGGTCGGTTGTCGCCAATCCGAAGGAGCTTCGGCCCGGCTCCTCCTCGGGAACAGAGGTCCGGATCCTGTTCGCCTTCGATCCGTGGCGCTCCGCGATCCTGCTGGTCGCGGGGGACGAATCGGGGCGATGGAAGACCTGGTACCGAGAGGCGATACCTCGGGCGGAGTGTCTCTACGAGTCCTATTTGACGGAGCGGCGGGAAGAGGTGGGGCGATGAGCGGATACCGGCGTTGGCGGGACAGCGGCCATCTGGAGAAGGCCGTGGAGTCCTCGGGGGGGCAGGAGCAGTTCGAGGAGGAGGTCACACGCCTTCGCGATCGGGCGAGGGCCTGGCGCCTGGTCGAGATGCGCAAGCACCGGGAGCTGAGTCAGTCGCAGGTGGCCCAGAGGATGGGGGTGTCCGTTGCGAGAGTGTCGCAGATCGAATCCGGGGACCTCTCCACCCGTGACGTACTAGACCGCTACGTGACCGCGCTCGGCGGGACGCTGCTCATCATCGCGGACTTCGGGGACGAGCAGATGAAGGTCGGCTGAGGCGCGGAGGCGGGGGCGCCCGA